>NZ_JCAXER010000013.1:0-141087 GCF_059758675.1 Cytobacillus sp. GQ23 | reverse complement strand
TTCTGTTTTGTTTAGTTTTCAAAGAACTAATACGCTAACTTCTTTCGAAGTGACAACGATATTCATCTTATCATCTTTTCTTGTAGAAGTCAACAAGTTTTTTTACCTTTTTCTATTTGATAGATCCAAGCAAATTATAAGTTTTTTCTTTACCGCTGAGCGAAGCCTCTTAGCGACAAAAACTATCTTACAATAATTCAATACCTATAGTCAATACTTTATTTTAAAAAATTGTATGCAACATATTTTTTCTAAAACTATGCGCATGCATCTTTTCTTCTTTAGAGAATATACCTCTTCATCCATGCTTCAATTATGTCCAGCATTTCTGCGCTCAATGGATTTGAAAGACTTCTTTTATAAATTGACTTTAGCTTTATCATAGAAGTTTCTTCTTCCTGTTCTCTAAGAAGGTGGTTCATATTCGAAACATTATAGCTTTCAGCAGGGCCATTCACCTTTTCAGCAAAAAGATGGACATGCCTAGGATCCACTTGAACATCTTTATTACCGGTAATCGAAAGAACAGGACATGTAATTGCAGCCAAATCTTCTTCTATATTATATTTAAAGTGTTCTCTTGCCCATTTTGCATTGATCTTTGTAAATCCTTTTTTCATCACTGCCGCTTCTGAGTCCATCATTTCATTGAAAAGCTTCTTTTGTTTGGATGCTGTATTTGTTTTAAAGCTCGAAGAATAAATCCATTAACACCCTTCACCCTTTCAACTTCCTCTTCCAGCAGCTTTACTTGCAGCTCAGAAGCTTCCCTGACATTCATCGCGTGACCGGCAAGGAGGATATTTCCCGCAGCTTCTGCACTTCTATTAATAGGAGGAATTAAAAGTACACCCTTCACTGTGTCCCAGCAAAAAAATTCTTTCAGGGTCGATTTCCGGCATTTCGCGGACTGCCTTCACTGCAGCAATCCCGTCGTTTACTAAATCCCACATACCTGTTTCATAAAAATCGCCGCCGCTCTCACCGGCTCCCCGCTTATCATATCTTAGAACAGCCACTCCGGCGGATGCAAAAAACTCAGCGAACAGTTTATAAGCATTCATCTGCATAACCTTCGCATTGCCGTCCCGGTCAACAGGGCCTGAACCATGAATGATAATAACAAGGGGAAGCTTCCCTTCTGACTCCTTAGGTAAACTTATGGTTCCCTTTATATCTACATCTGTATTAAGTACGATCTCGCGTTCCTTCATTACGAGTACCCCCAATTAATGACTTCATATATGAGACGTTTACTTATAAAAATCGTTCAGTTTTTTTATTATTTTTTTGAGGCAATACTAAGAGCAAGTCTTATTTGTATTAGAAAGGGCTGATTTTATGCCAAGGAAAGCAGCATCAGCAAACAGCGGAGAAGAGACGGAGAAGGATAGTCCAGCACCACCAAATACACCTGCCAAAAACAGCGAGGATGAAGTAAGCAAACTAAATAGGATGTTAGCTTCTGTGTTAAATTATCTATCAGATGATGAAGTAGAAGAAATTGATATCGAGTATTTGCTTGCAAATACGGAAGGCCTCCGGGAATGGTGGGATCGATTCAGGGAAAACAATAAGAAACAAATCGAGGAAGAAATTAAGAATTCACTTGGCTCATTATCACTTGAGGAGCTCGAGAGTATTCGGGAACAAATTAAGAGTAAATAGCTTTACCATTAAAAAGGACTCAGTTGCCTAAAGCACCCGAGTCCTTAATTATTTATTGTTCCACAAGCTCTTTGCCTGTTAATTCAATATGTCCTTCTCCCCAGTTGCACATTGCGTCCAGGATGGGGCGAAGAGACCATCCGTAATCTGTTAAAGAATAGATAACCTTTGGAGGAACTTGATCAAAAACAGCACGGTTTACTACGCCATCCGCTTCAAGCTCGCGCAGCTGCTGGGTCAGCATCTTTTGTGTAATCCCCGGCATAAGCCGCTTAAGTTCGCTAGTTCGCTTTTCACCTTTAATTAAATGACACATGATGACCACTTTCCACTTTCCGCCAATCACATCTAATGTTGCTTCTACCGGAATATTATAAGCCAACTTCATTCCCCCTCTTTTTTATAGGTACTAAAAAGTGCCTACATTACTTTAAAGTGCGTACTGTTCTTTTTGATTCATGCCATCCATAATAGCATAAGGAAGCATAAAACAAAATGGTGAAAATGACCATAGGTTACTTTTTAGTGCCTGCATTACTTTAAAGTACGTACTGTTCACCATGCTTGGCATGCTTCATACTAACATTCACTAAGACTGAATAGCCAAGGCGCCTGGCTGGGATGTCTTTGCTCCATCCGATACTTTTAATATAAGGAGGATTCATATCCAATGAGTTCTATTGCTATAAATGCACAAAAAGAAAAAGGCGGCACCTTTGCCCTGCTTGCACTCGCAATCAGCGCATTCGGGATTGGCACTACAGAGTTTGTACCTGTTGGGCTGCTGTCGACCATTTCAGGTGATATGGGAATTTCCATTACTTTGGCCGGTTTATTAATTTCCGGCTATGCCATGGGAGTTGCCATTGGAGCGCCTGTATTAACTGCTTTAACCAGTAAAATGAACAGAAAGTCTTTGCTCATGTCATTAATGGTTTTGTTTATCATCGGAAATTCAGTCGCAGCCCTGTCCATCTCTTTTTCTCTTTTGCTGGCTGCACGTTTTATTACTGCTTTTTCACACGGCATCTTTTTCTCAATCGGCTCGACCATAGCAGCTGATTTAGTTCCTGAGAATAAACGTGCCAGTGCGATAGCTTTTATGTTCACCGGTTTAACTGTCGCAACTGTGACAGGCGTCCCGCTCGGAACATTTATCGGGCAGACGTTCGGCTGGAGAGCTACATTCTGGGGCGTGGCGCTGCTTGGGGTAATTGGAATTATCGCCAGTTCCATATTAGTTCCTAAAGACCTTGAGCAAGCACCCGCTTCTAAGTTCAGTGAACAGCTGAAAATTTTAAGCAGCGGAAGACTGCTTTTAGCATTTAGCATCACCGCATTGGGATATGGCGGCACATTTGTTGCTTTTACCTATTTGACTCCGCTTCTCGAAGATGTAACAGGGTTTAGCCCAAAATGGGTCAGCATCATTCTTCTTGCTTACGGAGTGGCCGTGGCGATTGGCAATGTGCTTGGCGGAAAAGCTTCTGACAAAAATCCATTAAAAGCATTGCTTTGGATGTTTACTCTGCAAGCCATTATTCTGGGCCTGCTCACCTTTGCCGCACCTTTTAAAATCCTTGGACTTATTGCTATTTTTCTAATGGGCTTATTTGCTTTCATGAATGTGCCAGGTCTTCAAATTTTAGTGGTAAACCTGGCTGAAAAATATGTACCTTCAGCTGTCAATGTGGCTTCCGCATTAAATATCGCAGCTTTTAATATCGGGATTGCTATCGGCTCATTTGCAGGCGGACTGATTGTCGACTCTATCGGCTTGATTCACACTCCGTGGATTGGCGGAGTAATGGTGCTTGGGGCCGTAATCCTGACAGGAAGACTAAAGAAACTTGAAACAAATCAAACTAACTAATTAATTAAGGAGTGTCTTAATATGAATAACCTATCTTTATCAAGTACTGCAGCACTTGCCAATGGAGTAAAAATGCCAAGGATCGGTCTTGGTGTATTTAAAGTGGAAAAGGAAGAAGAACTAATAACAGCTGTTAAAGCAGCAATTGAAAATGGATATAGAAGCATCGACACAGCTTCCATATACGGCAACGAGAAATGGGTTGGAGAAGCCATCCGCCAATCTGGCATAAATAGAGCGGATATCTTTATCACTTCAAAAGTCTGGAACGCCGACCAGGGCTATGAAGCAACACGCGAGGCATTAAACAGCTCGTTGAAGAAAATGGGTCTTGAATATCTTGATCTTTATTTGATCCATTGGCCTGTTGAGGGTAAGTACACAGAAACTTGGAGAGCATTGGAAGACCTATATAAAGAAGGAAAAATCAAAGCAATTGGCGTCAGCAACTTTCAGATCCACCATTTAGAAAATCTATTGGAAACTGCTGAGATCAAACCAATGATTAACCAAATTGAATTGCACCCGAAATTGGCACAGGCTGAACTGCGTGCTTTTGCCGCTAAACATGATATGCACATTGAAGCATGGGCTCCACTTATGCAAGGCGGGTTGTTTGAAAATGAGATCCTGAAGGGACTTGCTGAAAAACACGGTAAATCTATTGCACAAATTGTCCTGAGATGGCACCTGCAAAACGGCATTATTGTTATTCCTAAATCAACAAAGCCTAAACGCATTAAAGAAAATGCAGATTTATTTGGCTTTGAACTATCTCAGCAAGATATGGACTTGATTGATTCTTTAGATGAACATCTGCGTGTTGGACCAGATCCCGACAATTTTGATTTCTAATATAGAAGTTTTTAGATAGGGAGCTTGAAGCTTCTTTCTAACATTGAAAAAGCAGGGACTCCCCTGCTTTTTTTCAATTTATTCAATTGTTTTTAAAAGCGGCAAAGCAATATCTATTAAAGTACCTTCACCAATCTTACTTTTATATACAATAGTTCCATTATGCTGCTTGATGATCTTATGGCAAATCATAAGTCCGAGCCCCGTCCCTTTTTCTTTTAATGTATAAAAAGGTTCACCGAGTCTCGTCAGAAATTCGTCAGGTATTCCACAGCCCTGGTCCTGAAATGAGACAATACATTCCCCATCATTATTACTCCTTAGGGAAATCTCAATATCTCCTCCATTATCCATAGCTTCCATTGCGTTTTTTAAGATGTTCAAAAGAACCTGTTTGATTTGATTTTTTTCGCACGAGATCAAAAATACACCATCAGTAAAATGCAGCTTAAACTGAATACCGTTCATATTTGCCTGAGGGGATAATAACTCGACTGTATTTACTATGATATCCTTTAAATCTGCAGTTTCCATTTTTATCGCCTGCGGTTTTCCTAGAGAAAGCATTTCAGTAGTGATATTTTCTATGCGCTCCAGCTCGCTCAGCAGTAATTCATTAATTTGGCTATTGTCACTTCTATAAAGCTGAAGGAAACCTTTGATGGTTGTAAGCGGGTTTCTGATTTCATGGGCAACCCCGGCTGCAAGCTCCCCGACAATAGATAATTTCTCAGATTGCAAAAGAAATTCCTCTGCCTTTTTCCGTTCAGATATATCCCTGCTAATCATAACAACATGCTCGATTACACCCTTTTGGCCTTCAACAGGCATACTCCTTGACTCAAATTCAATCCAGTGGCCATTTCTGTGTCTTAATCGGAACTCCATTGTCATTTGTTCATTATGTTCAAATATCCATTGCATGCCTTCACGGAACTTCTCCGCCTCATCAGGATGAATAACAATATCTATTTCCATATCTTGCAGTTCCATTACTTTATAACCCAAAACAAACTCATGAGACGGAGATAAATAACTGAAACTTCTATTCCTGCCCATAACTGCGATAAGGTCTGAAGTATTCTCAGCAATTAAACGGTATTTAGACTCACTTTCTTCCAGCGTCATTTCCATCCGCTTTTTTTCTGTGATAATTCGAATCAGCTTTTCATAGGACTCAATAAGCAAACTCCCAACTATGACACCAAGCCCCACAAACAGAAGATATTCCAGATGAAAAATCGGCCTGTCTCTAAAAACGTTAAAAATGATCGGTACCGTTATAATATAAACAATACAATAAGCACCATATAACATGGCTGTTTTTCTAACTGCCTTATGGTACTGGGCATATCTATGTACAACAATAAAAGCAAGCAAAATAAGCAGTAACCCTACTATGGCAGGCAGCCAATTCTCACTGACTGCAAGCCTCGTGACAAGTGCAATAATTGCGGTAATTACCCCTGCTCCCGGCCCCAAATAGGAAAATACCAAAATCAAAATGGCATAGCGAATATCATAGCTATAGCCCTGCTCATTAAAAGATAAACCCACTAGAATGACAGAAATAATTCCTGCATACACCCCACCCAAGAGATGGAGATCCTTAAGGGGTTTATGACTGATAAAAGAACGAAGAATTAAAGGCACACTGACCAATAATGAAAAAATGGAGAGATTGACAATGTAGTCTAATAGTATCAAGGAGGCTCCCACCCATATAGAGAAATTCTTAATATTCTTTCTTTATCATAAACCAGAGCTGATGACCTTTCCACTACTATTTTAAGACCCGCAAAGGGATATAAAAAAAGGCCAATCCATGCAAGGATAGGCCTTTTTTGCTACACTTTCTTCACAAACTCTGACTTCAGCTTCATAGCACCAAAACCATCGATCTTACATTCAATATCATGATCACCATCCACAAGGCGAATATTTTTCACCTTGGTTCCAATCTTAATAACAGAAGACGTGCCTTTCACCTTAAGATCTTTAATGACTGATACTGTATCTCCATCTTTAAGTACATTCCGATTTGAATCCTTAATTATTTTTTCTTCCTCAAGACTGGTAATTTCGGATTCAGCTGTCCACTCATGTGCACACACAGGACATACTAAGAGCAGCCCGTCCTCGTACGTATACTCCGAACTGCATTTTGGGCAATTAGGCAAGCTAGACATTTCGTTTTCCTCCATTGATATGTATATTTTTCTGTTCTGTCATGTAATGACAGCCCAAATCTTAACGAATGCTATTACGTTAAATAAGACATAAGCAGATAAACTTACAATACTCAGCACTCGCTCAGTTAGCGAAAACTGCTGGACTCCATTTCCGCCTTCCATACATATATAACTCGGTCTATATTGTAATGCAAGCTATTATTTTTCCCAGATTCGGCCCTCTGACTACCGGATTTCAGCATTCTGTGTCTGAAGTTGACATTTTATCTTTTCAATCAAACGTTTGATTGACCTATTTTGCAGGAATATCGATTTTTTTTAGCCAAAGAGGGAATAATAAGTTAATGTGGACCAGCTGCTGTTTTAACTTATGCTTAATCACATTCTCAATTATAAACTTAAAACTTATATTAGTTGAGATTGGCACAGGCAAAAAAAGGGTAATAAAAAAAATAAAGAGTTATACTGAGGTTAACGGAATTAAGACTGCCACTCCGTAGTGGTTAAACCTTATAAAAAAAGCTGAATTAATGTTGACATCTTATTTTGTCATATACTCTTTCCGCTCCCCAACTGAAAAGGAGCAAATTTCACAGCTTTCCCCTTGACAAAAAAAACATGGTATATGATAATTATTACCGAATTAGAATTATTATTAAATAGTTCGCTATTTAATTAATAATCAAATCACCCAACCATTTTAAGGAGGAATTTAATCATGGCATTAATCGGTTCAGAAGTACTACCATTCTCAGCAAAAGCTTACCATAACGGTGATTTCATCGATGTTACTGAAGAAAACTTCAAAGGAAAGTGGAGCGTTGTTTGCTTCTATCCAGCAGATTTCACATTCGTATGCCCGACTGAATTAGAAGACCTTCAAAATGAATATGCAACTTTAAAAGATATGGGAGCAGAAGTTTATTCTGTTTCAACAGATACTCACTTTACCCATAAAGCATGGCATGATAACTCAGAAACAATCAACAAGATTGAATATGTAATGATTGGTGACCCTAACCAAAGAATTTCCCGCAACTTCGAAGTTCTAAACGAAGAAGACGGACTTGCAGAACGCGGAACATTCATCATCGACCCAGATGGCATCATCCAAACAGTTGAAATTAACGCTGGCGGAATTGGCCGTGACGCAAGCCAGGTTGTAAGCAAGCTTAAAGCAGCTCAATATGTACGCAACAACCCAGGTGAAGTTTGCCCGGCTAAGTGGAAAGAAGGATCTGAAACACTTAAGCCAAGCCTTGATCTAGTAGGTAAAATCTAAGGAGTACGATAATCATGTTACTTGATGCAGATATTAAAGCACAATTAGCTCAATATCTTCAGATGATGGAGGGCGATATCCTTCTAAAAGTCAGCGCTGGATCAGACAAAGTATCCAGCGATATGCTGGCTTTAGTGGATGAACTAGCCAATATGTCCTCCCACATTAAAGTTGAGCGCACTGAATTACAAAGGACGCCAAGCTTTAGTGTAAATCGTCCAGGAGAAGATACTGGCATTACGTTTGCCGGCATTCCTCTTGGGCATGAATTTACTTCCTTAGTGCTTGCTCTGCTTCAAGTCAGCGGAAGGGCACCTAAGGTTGACCAGAAAGTCATCGACCAGGTGAAGAAAATTGAGGGCGAATATCGCTTTGAAACTTATGTCAGCTTAAGCTGCCACAACTGCCCTGATGTAGTACAGGCTCTTAACGTCATGAGTGTTCTTAACCCTAATATTTCTCACACAATGATCGATGGTGCTGCTTACAAAGAAGAGGTAGATGCTAAAGAAATCATGGCAGTGCCGACAGTTCTTTTAAATGGCGAATCATTCGGCAGCGGCCGTATGTCCCTTGAAGAAATTCTTGCGAAAATGGGAACTGGCCCTGACGCATCAGAATTTGCAGACAAGGATCCTTATGATGTGCTAGTTATTGGCGGCGGTCCTGCGGGATCAAGTGCTGCCATCTACGCAGCGCGCAAAGGCATTCGCACCGGTATCGTTGCTGAACGCTTTGGCGGCCAGGTAATGGATACTTTAGGCATTGAAAACTTCATCAGTGTGAAGCACACAGAAGGCCCTAAGCTTGTTGCAAGCCTTGAAGAGCACGTGAAAGATTATGGCATTGATGTCATGAACCTTCAGCGTGCAAAGCGGCTTGAAAAGAAGGATCTTGTTGAAATCGAACTTGAAAACGGTGCTGTACTGAAAAGTAAATCAGTCATCCTTTCAACTGGTGCACGCTGGAGAAACGTTAATGTGCCAGGCGAAGCAGAGTTCAAAAACAAAGGGGTAGCTTACTGCCCTCACTGTGACGGACCATTATTTGAAGGCAAAGATGTAGCTGTTATCGGCGGAGGCAACTCTGGTGTTGAAGCAGCGATTGACCTTGCAGGGATTGTTAACCATGTAACGGTTATCGAATTCAACCCTGAGTTGAAAGCAGATGCCGTTCTGCAGGAACGTCTGAACAGCCTTCCAAACGTAACGGTTGTCACAAATGCTCAGACAACTGAAATTACCGGAACGGACAAAGTAAACGGTATTTCATACATGGATCGTGAAACAGAAAAAATACACCATGTGGAACTGCAAGGTGTATTCGTCCAAATCGGTCTTGTTCCTAACACAGATTGGTTAGGCGACCAAATCGAGCGTACCCGCTTCGGCGAAATCGTTGTAGATAAGCACGGTGCCACAAACATCCCTGGAGTATTTGCAGCAGGAGACTGTACTGACAGCGCCTATAAGCAGATCATTATTTCTATGGGATCCGGCGCTACAGCAGCGCTTGGTGCGTTTGACTATCTGATCCGAAATTAATTTTTAACTTTACAAAACCGCTTTCTGCCTTTTTGGCAGGAGCGGTTTTTTTCTATCAAAAAAAGAAGCACAGACATTGCCTGTGCTTCACCCTTTTTATCAGTGTGCCAATATACCTTCTTTATACTTCTTCTCAAGCGTTGGCCAATACTCCATGTTGGCTTCGATAAGATCATCCAGTATCTTTTTCGCCACAATGGCAGATGGAATAGTCTTGTTAAGTGTGAATGCCTGCAATGCTTTTTCATAAGACCCTTCTGTTATGGCTTCCACAAGAATTTTCTCTGATGCCAATTGCTGATCGATCATGGCTTTGTGGAAGTACGGTATTTCTCCGACATACTCAGGAACAGGTCCTTTATTAGTGATCAGGGCAGGCACTTCAATCATGGCATCTGCCGGCAGGTTAGGGATAGTTCCATTGTTTTCTACCATTACAAGATAGCGTTTTGCCAGATTCTGTGCGATGGAAACAGTGACATCGACAATAAAGATTCCGTGTACACCAACATGGAACGCATCATCCAGGATGCCCGTCTCCTCAAATTTGCTGACCGTCTCAAATAATGATTTTTCTCTGCCGGCCATTACCTCATTTGCGCGGGTATACTCTTTGTTTGAGTTCTCCACAATATAATCCGGCAGCAGGTAATACTGCAGATAAGGGTTCGGAATGTAATCCGGGAAGTAATCCATAATCGGCTTGATGTTCTTAAAAGTCTTAATCCAGGATGAATCAGCATGACGATAATCGATTTTAGAAATGTCCTCTGTCAGCAGACCCCATTTGCTGATATGCTCACGAAGCTCAGGAAGGCGGTCAACTCCATCCACTTCTACTTTAGTAAACCAGCCGAAGTGATTAAGTCCAAAGTAATCTACTACAAGATCTTCTCTCTCAACTCCCAGGATCCCGGCCATGTTGCGCATTGTTGCCACCGGCATGTCGCAGATGTTGATAACCTTGGCATTAGGGCGGAGTTTGCGAACCCCTTCCGCTACAATGGAGGCAGGATTTGAATAATTGACAATCCAGCATGATTCCTTCGCATATTTTTCTACATAATTAATCAGCTCAACCATTGGGAAAATGGTTCTTAAACCATATGCCAGTCCGCCTGGTCCGCATGTTTCCTGGCCGACCACGTTGTGTGAAAGAGGAATCTTTTCATCCAATTCCCTCATTGCATATTTGCCGACACGCATTTGTGCAAATACAAAATCTGCATCTTCAAATGCTGTTTCAGGATCAGTTGTCTCAGTTATTTTAATAGAATCTGTATACTCTGCAATAACCGCTTTGGCTGCCACTACTACTTTCGATTGGCGCTCTCCGTCAATATCATAAAATCTGATTTCAGATAAAGGTAAATCTTCTAGTCTATCCATTAAGCTTCTCACAATACCTGGTGTATATGTGCTTCCGCCGCCAGCAATTGATAGTTTATACGTTTTCATAGTTAAGTCCTCCCAGTTTTTGATCGACTTGATCCCGAACAGATTTTACGTTTAGTCCATATACAACCTGTACGTTGTTGCCTGACTTAATGACCCCTTTTGAACCGGTTTCTTTTAATAGGTTTTCATCCACTGCATTAGGGTCCTTTAGTACAAGTCTTAATCTTGTATAACAGTTATCAACATTTTCGATAATTCTGCTTCCGCCAAGTGCCGTTACAATTGTCTCTCCAAGAGGAGAACCTTCTGCGTTATTTCCTTTTGCCTGAATTCCAGCCGGCTGAACAGCTGCCTCTGTTTCTTCTTCACGGCCAGGTGTCTTTAGGTTCAGTTTCAGAATCAGGAATCTAAAGATAAGGAAATAGACTGCAAACATGATCAATCCTACGACAATGAACATCGGCCAATTAGATTTCTCTGTGCCAAGCGGCAGGTTATAAAGAAGGAAGTCAATGACACCATTTGCACCGATGGCATGAACACCAAAGATGTTTAAGAGCATCATTCCTGTACCGGCCAGAACTGCGTGGATAAAGAACAGGATTGGAGCAGTAAATAAGAACGCAAATTCAATCGGCTCCGTTACCCCAAGCAGAAATGAAGTGACGGCTGCTGGCAGCAGAATCGCTTTTGCCATTGCTTTTTTATTTTTATCAGCTGTAACATACATGGCCAAGGCTGCACCAATTAAACCGAACATCTTTGCCAGACCGCGTGCATCCCAGTTCACTGTGCTGCTTAATACAGCCACACTTGGGTCAGCCATTTCCGCAAAATAAATATTTCTTGCTCCATAGACAACTTCGCCTGCTACTGTTGCCGTTCCGCCTAATTCTGTATATAGGAAAGGTGTGTACACGAGGTGATGAAGTCCTGTCGGAATCAGGATTCTTTCCAGGAAACCATAGATAAGGAAACCAAAGTCTCCTAAGCTTCGAATACCATTAGCCAGTGCCGTGATCCCATTCTGGACAATCGGCCAGAACTCTGCTGCAAACGCTCCTAAAATCATGGCACATGGGATAGCCAAAATGGCTACAAAGCGATGACCTGAATAGATGGAAAAGACGCCTTTAAATTCTGTATCGCAATATTTATTATGAAGAACACCAACTAAAGCTCCGATTAATATTCCGGCAAAAACACCCATTTCCAGAACTTGAACATTTAATACCATTGCCTGTCCGGAAATCTGCATTTCTTCTGCTGGAACTAAACGCTCCGATAGATTCAGAACCTGATGCATCGCATTAATAAAAATGACAAAGGTTACTAATCCTGTTAAAGCTGCGTAGCCTTTATCCTTCTTTGCCAAGCCGATCGGGATGCCGACCGCAAAGATCAAGGCGAGATTCTGAAGGATGGATACGGCGGAAGAAGAGATAAACTTTCCGACGTTTTGTATCATTGGACTTTCAAGAAGCGGAACGTACTGGGCCAGGTTCCCGTTGCCAAATACATTTCCAAAAGCAATGAAAAGACCAATGATCGGTAATATTAAGATCGGGGCAAACAAGGATTTTCCAAATAGCTGGAGACCATTCACCACTTGTTTCATTGTTGTCTTCCTGATTCTGTACCATTTCACCAAATAAAGTAACATGTTACATAGGCTAATATTCTTGGATAATTCCTTTTTTAATAGCTAAAATCAGGATAATATCAATGAGCATAAACATATTTGACTCGAATGAGGTAATCTCAAATTCACGCTGGGATTCGATGGTCGGATCAAGAATAGTAAATACAATATCAGCCAATTTCGCCGTGGTACTTTTATCATTTCCTGTAAACAGCACGGTCTTTAAATTCTTTTGCAATCTGGACTTTTTCGATCACCTTGCTTGTCTCCCCTGAACGAGAAAAGACAATCATCAGCCGATACTTCTGGATGTTATTAAAGAAAATCGCCCGGCTGTCACTAGTCGATGTATTCGACACGTAATACCCAAAAAGCTCCAACTTTTTAGCAAGATAATTAGAGAACAGCGTAGAGAAGCCTGCTCCATAAAAATAAATCATCTTATGCTTTTTAATTTCATGTAAAAATTCTTGGATACTCTCCTCATCTATGTAATCAAAAGTAGTCCTGATATTTTTAATAAATTCACCAATACCTGCTTCCATTGGAAGATGAATCTCTTCTACTGATCCAGCCTCTGAATTGTGCACCTTCTTCACTTTAAGGCCAAGATTATAAATAAACTCACTGTATCCGCTAAACCCCAGCTTTTTACACAAACGGATGATAGATGTAGTAGAAGTAAACAGCTCATCCGCAGCTTTCCGGATACTTAATTGCTGGTCATCTATTCTGCTTTCAATCAAAAAAGAGAGAATCTCTTTCTCTGACTCGTTCAAGTCTTTATCAATTGTATAATCTAAGAAAATCTTCTCTGCATTATCCATTGGTTCACCTCTTTCTTATTATGAACGGGTTTTATTTAAACCATTTCTATTATAAATGAGACAGCTGGAAGTTTTACTGTTTTACAGTGAAAAAGGGATACCGCATTAACGCAGATCCCCTCTCGATCTTTAATTTGCTGCCATCCTTCCCAGCGGACCATTTTCATCTATAATATCCTGCAGTTCATATACCGAAATCGGAAACATCGGGAATCCATAGGCGTATGGCGCGATTTCATAGAGTTGGAAATAGATGATCAGCGCTTTGTCTGCTATATAAAAGTCCTGATCCGGCTTAATGGCTTGAAAGTCTACTAAAAGCGGAATGTCACGCTCTCTGATTTGCACCTTAATCAGGTCTGATATTCTTTTTACATAGTCGCTTCCCGGCTTAAATAAATCCTTAAGGGCTACCTGCTTCCCCTTCTGAAGATCAAACGTCAGCGATTTTATAACTGTCATTCCATGGGCAGCATGATAATGATACACATAGTTGTTCAAAGACAAGCTCAGCACATCCCGCTGATTATTTTTAATCTCATAATATCCATACAAATCCACAACGGTGGTATCCATATTGCCTGTCTGTTCGTTAATGAGCTGCTGGTTTTGTCTAATAATAGTACTGTTTATCAATTGCTGCAGCTGCTTATTTTGCATACCAGATACTCGGGGATAATAAACGACTTTGGTGGGCCCCGTGCTGATTGTCATCGTTTTGATGCCTACAGGAAAGTTGATTGCCACGGCCATCATCCTTTTTGTTTTTTAACACATCCTATTCATCGGATAGGCGTTAAGGTGCATAACAGGAAATGGAAGTTTCAATGTTATATAATTATGAAGATATATAAGAGACAGGAGCACACATAATGAATCAAAAGCAAACCAGTATAAAACCATTCATTTCACTCATTCTATCAACAAAAATACCAAAGCTTGCTCTCATCATTGGTTTAACAGCAAGCATCTTAACCACCCTGACCGGACTCGTGGTTCCGCTGCTGACCAAAAACCTGGTGGATGGCTTTTCAGTTGAATCTTTAAGCGTTCCGCTCATCATTGGAATCGGGGCAGCCTTTATCGTCCAGGCCATAATAAGCGGGATCTCCATCTACCTGCTGAGCTATGTCGGCCAAAAAGTAGTGGCACGTCTTCGTGACCGGATGTGGAAAAAGCTCATAAGGCTGCCGGTCCGATATTTCGATCAGCAATCCAGCGGACAGACAGTCAGCCGCGTAGTTAATGATACCAGCATTGTCAGAGAGCTGATTACCAATCACTTTCCACAATTTATTACCGGTATTATCAGTATTATCGGTGCAATTATTATCCTTCTTGTGATGGACTGGAAAATGACATTGCTGATGCTCACTTCAGTTCCTATAACACTGGCCATTATGATTCCACTCGGCCGAAAGATGGCAAAAATATCCCGGGGCCTTCAAGATGAAACGGCCATCTTTACCGGCAACATCACCCAAACACTTGGTGAGATTCGCCTAATGAAGTCCTCTACTGCAGAGCAAAATGAAGAAGAAAAAGGATTGGATGGCATCGGCAAACTGCTTGGCTACGGTTTGAGGGAAGCCCGTATTTTTGCCATGATTGGCCCGACAATGTACCTGATCATGATGGTGGTCATCGTCATGATCATCGCCTATGGCGGCATGCGTGTGGCCAGCGGAACGATGTCAACGGGTTCTCTTGTAGCCTTTTTGCTGTATTTGTTCCAAATTATTATGCCGATCACTTCATTTGCAATGTTTTTTACACAGCTGCAAAAAGCCAAAGGCGCAACGGAAAGGATTATAGAAATTTTAGAAGAGCCATTGGAAGATGGGCAGGACGGCATCGAGATGGATATCAGCAGCAAACCGATTACCATCGAAAACGTTTCTTTCTCCTATAGCGCAGAAGAGATTGTCCTGGAAAATATCTCACTTGAAGCCCAGCCGGGCCAGATGATTGCATTGGCAGGCCCAAGCGGCAGCGGAAAAACCACTTTATTTGGATTGCTTGAACGTTTTTACGAGCCAACTGCAGGTGAAATTAAAATTGGCCACACACCCATCCAGCAAATATCTCTTAAATCCTGGCGCAGTCAAATCGGCTATGTTTCACAGGAAAGCGCCATGATGGCAGGTACGGTCCGTGAGAATTTATGCTATGGACTGGAGAGTCCTGAAAACATTCCGGATGAGAAATTATGGGAAGTGGCAAAAATGGCATATGCCGATCAATTCATTGCTGATTTTCCGAAGGGGCTTGACACAGAAGTTGGTGAGCGGGGCGTGAAGCTTTCCGGAGGACAAAGGCAGAGGATTGCCATTGCGCGCGCATTCCTGCGCGATCCTAAAATATTGATGATGGACGAAGCTACCGCAAGCCTGGACAGTCAATCGGAAGGCATCGTTCAGCAGGCGCTTAGCCGTCTAATGGAAGGGCGGACAACTTTTGTCATCGCCCACCGTCTTTCTACAATTGTCGATGCGGATCAAATTGTCTTTATTGAAAAAGGCCGGGTGACAGGCATTGGCACGCATAATGAATTAACCCGAACCCATGAGCTATACAGGGAGTTTGCCGAGCAGCAGCTTGCATAAAAAAGGCCAGTCTATCACAGACTGGCCTTTTTGCTGTATCTTATTTTCAGTTCTCTCTAAAACTAAAAATTTTATGATAAAATGTGACAAATTATCCATACAAATTGGAAGTTAAATTCCTTATAATGGTATTAAGGTTACACCTGCTAAAAAAGGAGGTTGTGAACTATGCCATTAGATCATACGAAAAATATGCTTGAAACTTTAAAATACTATAGCGATTGCCAAATCACTCAAACGTTTACAAAAGAGCAATCAGAGATTCTAGTTGTCCGTTATATAAAGGAGTCTCATTCTTTTGAGATTACTTATACGGGAACTTCAATGAAAAAAACGTATCCTTCCATTGATTGTGCGGCAGTTGCAATTGAACAGGCAATCAGTAATCAATAATCCCGCACATTCATCCATATCATAAATAAACGCAGCCTGTACTCTTTACCCGCACCAGTACTGCGTCCATTCCCTTTCAATCAAACGTTTGATTGAACTTTTTTCTGTCTCAAATCGTCCATTTACCTTGCTTCTTCAACCTGAAGAAGCTTCTTAATCTCCCTGCTGTCTTTTGCCAGAATGCTTTTCACATTTGGCCCAAACCATTCCAGTGAAGCATCCATTTCCACCATTTCAGCAGCCTCTCTTAAAAACAAACGATAGTCCACCGCTCCTTCAAATAGTGAAACCATGCCTTCCCTGCTGCCTGCTGCTGCATACACATTATTAGGGGCAAAGACACCAAGCTTGCAGCGTGATTCAATATTTTTGAGATGAAAGTGCGAAACATATGGCTGGAGCTGTTTAAGAGCAAATAGAGGGTCCACCCCTGATTCCCATATGTGCAGGACATCAAAATTAACCCTGAGTGCCGGATGGTCCGTTTCCTCAAGAAGCTGAAGGGCAGAAGATGGATTATCAGTCAGAGTATTTGGATGAGTCTCGACCAAAAGCTGCATTCCCTCTGCTTCAGCCATTTTACAAAGCATCTTCATGCGAGAAACAAGCTCAATCCTCTCTAATCTGCTGATATCTGCACTGCCCTTGTTACCGGCAAATGTCCGTATTTTGTCCGTTCCCCAGCGATGTGCAAGTGAACATAGAGCGTTCATTTCAGCTATTAAGGCGGGAAGCGGTGCATCCAGGGGCAGATAGTCGCTTAGCATACTTGTCTTAAGTTCGTATGAGCTCAGCCACTCACTTCCATAATGGATATCTTCCGCCAGATTTTTGGCATGGACGCCCCATAGTTCAATTCCCTGGAACCCATTATTCTGGGCCCAGTGCGCAATTTGGTCGATAGATTGAAGATGATGCCGGAATGAGATGGTGCACAGAGAAAGTTTCATTGGATGACCTCCTTCATTTTTTGAGATTCCTGCAATTCAGCCCAAGCCTCAAAGCATTCCTGCAGCCCTCTTTTTATTTTAAATTCCAGAATATTCTGTTCTTCCAGCTTTGCCGTAATTTCATCCACTAACAGCCTATTGCCTGTCATACCGAGCTTCATTGCCCGGTATTGGATGGCTGTATAGCCTTTTACAAGTTTTTCAATTTCATCACACCAGGCTTCAAAGTCTTCATCATCAAAGCCAAGCAATTCCCAGAAAAACGCAAAAGCATGTTCATAAGCGTACTTCCGAATGGCGAGAACAGGCAATTCCCGTAAGGCAAGTGTCAGCCCTGACAGCGGAAACTTTTCATCTCCAGCAGCATGAAGCTCAATAATCTTTGCAACTGCATCTGTCATTGGATTGCAGTCATGCTTAATGCATGTGTTAAAATATGCTTCAACCGTTTCGGCAGTTGGCGGGGTAATGGACGATGCATCAAAGAAATAACCACCTTCAGCTGAAGGATCCTCAATGGCAGCCAGAATCCGGTCTTTTGGAAGCACTCCTTCCCAGCGAAAGTCCGGATCATACATAAACCATTCCTCTTCGTTTTCCGTCCTTTCCAGCATTACGTAATGGGGAAAAGGACTTTGATGAAATTTATTTTCCCGCTCAGGAAGCTTTGACAAATCGAGCATCACCATTACATATTGATGAGATTTCTTGTTATCCATCAATCTCAGCATTTCCTTTATATTTTCCTGTTTGCTTTGTTTTTCGTCGTACCATTTATTCAGCTTAATGCCATAAAGCATTTCATACCACTGATGAAAAAAATCATGGTTGATCCGCTTGGAATGATACGTTAACACACCATTCTCCAGCACATCGAAATCGGCATCCCATACTCCGAAATAATAAGGACGATGGTCAGCGCCTTTTGTCTTTTTGACAGCTTCGCATACACAGCTTACAAAACAATGCACTTTAATCATACTGATCCCTCCGCTGCAGCTGGCTCCTGCTGGCGCTCCAGAAAATCAGCCAGGCTTCCTACCGTCCGGAAGTCTTTTGGCACAAGCATTTCATCTGGAATTTTAAAGCCCATATCAACTTCCAAATGGAGAATCAGCTGCAAAATCATAATAGAGTCCATATACAGGTCTTCATTTAAGCGCGCATCTTCATGGAAAGCTTGAATAGAAGGTAATTCTAATTGATGCTGCAAAATGTCATGGATTACTTGTAAGATCTCTTGTCTTGTCATGCCAGAACTCCTTCCCCCAGCCTTTTCCGGCTGACCTTGCCGTTTGGCAGCTTTTCAATTTCCTCCACTCTATTAAATTCCAGTGGAACCTGGTATGGGGCGAGATACTTCCTGCACCATTCCCTCAGCTCCTGTTCCTCAATCGGTTCAGAGCAGACATACTGTGCACAGACTCTTTCCCCTGAAAGCGGATGAACCTTTTTATAAACAACTGCCTCTATAATTCTGGGTTCTCCCATCAAAACGTCTTCTACTTCCTGCGGATAAACATTCAAGCCTGCTACATTAATGGTGTCATCGATTCTAGCCATAAAAGAAAGAATTCCATTTTCTATATAGCCAAGATCTTTTGTATAAATTGTTTTCTCCGAATCATGAATAAGGATTTCACCAGGGTTTTGGATACTTCCAGCCTCCACTTTGACATGCGGCAGCGGATAGCCCATTTCACGTGAGTCACTTACATCCGGATGAATGGCCACACACCCTGCTTCAGAACAGCCATATTGCTGAAGCACTCGTTTTGAAACCTTTTTTAAGGCTTCCAGCCAGCCGGCTGGCATGAGTGTACCTGATGTCATGACAGCATCCAGCCGCTGTCCATCCCTGATTAAACTTGTTAAGGTATGCAGCAGTGCAGGAGCCCCGTAAAGAATATGCTTGGGATGCTCCTTCAGCTTTTTCAGCACATACTTAGGGTTCATATTTGTCAGAATGACCGGTTTTGCCCCACGCCTAATGCACGCGAATACACCGCAGATTAAACCGTAGGAATGTGTCGTCGGACAGGCAACGACTGAAGCAGTCTGATTATCAGCCGGCAAAACCGAGACATAACTGTCAAGCTCGTTCTCAATCGATTCCCATGTGCGTTCAATGCATTTCGGATCCCCAGTCGTACCCGAACTCATTTGCACCAGAACGCCCTCCTTCTCATTTATTTCCTTTGACAAGAGGATCGGCAGGTGAATATTTTCATAAAGCAGGAAATGGCTCCCCGCTTTTTTTGCCATTCTGATTGCACCTTCTTTCGGGACAGAGGGATGAAGGGGGACAATAGATCCTCCTTTACTGCGTACAAATAAACAGAGTGCAATCCATTGAAAAGCATCCTGCATACAGACTGCCAATCTCCTATTCCGGCAATCTTTTATATGAGGTATATTTTCAAATATCGTATATTGTCTTTCAAGATCATCCAGTGTATAGTACTGATCATTTACAAAAAACATCTCAATTCTCCTTTGTGTTCTATGCTAAAGAGTTAGTGACAAGATGGCGGAACCCGCCAGCTTCTTCTTTTTGGACTTTCCTTTTCAGCAGTGACTCGGCATAAACCATAGGGGCATTATGCTCCAGCTGGTAATTTCGGAAAATCAGTTCTGGATAGCAGCTCATGTGCCCGGCGAGCGTCTCACGAGCCAGCCTCCAAAACTTTCTCTCACTGTAGCCGTACTGCTCTTCAAGCGCAAAAGACAGTTCTGTTAAATGAAAAACAAACAATGTATCCATAACAAGCTCTCTTAGTGCTTCTACGGAAGCCATCCAATAATACTCGTTGTCTCCGACTTTTTTAAACTGTTCATGAATTTCTCCAAAGTCTGGAAGCCGGCTGGGGTCTGCCAAAAAGTTTTGATGATACTCTGTACTGTCGTGGAAATCCCTTAATACAACACGGGTAGGCCAGCCGTTCTTGTGAAGGAGTATCATGTTCTGGGCATGTGCCTCCACAGCTATGCCATGAGCGGCGAGTAAATGCCAGACTGGAACCACACTTACTTCCAGCAGCCTTTTTATCCAGCTTTCAATTCCATAGCGCTTCAGCCATTCACCTATAAATGGAGAGCCATCCCTCTCTATTAAAGGAAGTGCAGTAAAAGGAACAGCCTCCTCATCGTCTTCCATGTAGAGGCGGACACTTTCCCGCCAAATAGCTCCCAGTCTTGCCTCTGTTTCTGCCTCTAATGGCTGATAGGCAATTCCTGCATACTCCTTCAAAACAATTAAGGAAGCTTCTTCCTTTAAATATGTATCCGCTTCCACTGTGTCAGCTATCCATTTTGAAATATGGGGAGCGGCACAGATGGCATGTGTTTCTAATGTTCTTAGCGATGAAGTATTCACCATATTCATGGATAGTTTTAGATGAGCTTTCTCTGGGCTGGTCACGTTCCAAAGTGTTCGGACCGACTGGGTTGCCCGATAAGAATTCCCGCTGCTTTTTAGCAGAACGACATCCCCCCGCTCCAGTTCATCTTTGATATAATTTACCTGCCATGGATGGATTGGCAGAAAGGTGTATTCTTCAAACGTTTTTCCCAACTGATGCAGCTCGGTCAGCAGCTGCCCGAGCATGAGTGGACCCAGCTCCTTTTCCCAAAATTCCTTCTCACCCTGGGGAATAGCCATTTGGCTATTCTCCCGTCTGACTGCAGCCCACTGCAGTGCAAAAGATTGCCCTGCTTCCGGACCAAATGCAGCATGGTCTTCAAGAGAGAATCCAGTCCTTGCCTTAAAACAAGGGTGATAGGGATGGCCTTCCCAAACTTCTGACTCCAGTTCTTCATAACTGCATGTTCTCCTTGAGATGGCTGGCATGAGATTCTTTTCATTCCATTCACTCAGCAGAATGGTTTGCTGCAGCTCGTGAATAAGCTTGCTTCTTTTATCCGGATCTGATACAAGGTCTGCTGCCAGTTCCTCTATGCTTGTTTCCGTACGGGAACCATCGCTCTGCACAGAATAGATGCTGTCTTCCTTCAGCCTCACACGGTCAAACGAAGCAATCCTTCCCTCACAGCAATAAGACCGATGCCTTCCGAAAACGGTAAAGCTCAATAATTGTTCGCCCGGCTGGAGTGCTGTTTTTTCATAATCCATCAGCCCTTCAAAAAGAACGGCCTCCAATAACTGCCGGATGACTCTTCTTTCAATTTTCTTAGATGGCAGCGGATGCAGCTTCTGCATAGTTCTCCTCCTTCTTCACAATGGCAAAAGGATTTGGGATATAGGTGTAAACGGCTTGTTCGTTCTTAGCAAGCAGTTCATCCACATCATGGAAACGGGTTAGCAGGTTAGCTTTATAGGCCAGCTTTTCTGATCGCAGGATATGGCCGATGAATGCTTTCCCCTGACCCGACAGTTCGTTTTCAAGAATGCTAAGCTGTTTCCGGCACCATTCGATCAAACAGTCTTCACTGATAAGACCGTCTTGCCCAAATCGGCAAATCACAGAAAAGAGCTGGTTCATAAACAGGTAATAAGTGAATCGTTCCTGAATGAGGTCATCGTCATAAAATAGTTCCGGGCATTCTGCCAATTGCGGCAAAAGGCCGGATAAATTTTCCCTGTTTTCGTTTGATAGATAGTAGCCTTGATTATCACGGTAGCAGTAAGCTTCCGGGTATCCCGAGGATACATCCAGGACGCTATTCTGCTGATGGGCCTCAAGTGCAATCCCGTGTTCATCATATAATCGGAGCAGAGACACAATCGTGCATCTCCAATATTTTTCGAACCAGTCCATGCTGATTTCCTCCGGATCTCTTCTCTCTGCCTGTGCCAGTCTTTCAATGGTCCGCTGAAGTCTTGAGCGTTGATCTGGCAGCGGGTCCTGAACCAATGCCGCGATAGAAGTAATCCCCTTATCTTCCCCTTCCGGAAAAGGGTTGGAGCGAATAATGACCTCGAACCCTGACTCTTTTTGCCCCGGCAATTCAGCTGTTATATAGGCCGGATCATCAATTATCCGAAATGACGGATATTTTTCCGTAAATCGAAGCTTATCCATTAATTCTGTCATAGCGATACCTGCCTTTAGTTCATGTAGACGGTTCGCCCTTAATGAGTTCGTAATTTTTACCGGTACGGAAAATTTAAACATCCAATCATTTTCCGGGCTGTAAACTGTTCTGATGGAAGAGGTTGCTGAATAATAGGCTCCTATTGGGCCAAGGTCTTTTATTAGTTTTTTATCAACCGCCTCCCTGACATGATTCTGCTGTAGCAGCCATTGAGCCTGAAGAGGATGCATCGGAATGAGGCAGTTGCTATGCGGGACAGTAAATTGCGGTATCGATTTCTTAAGGGAAGAGAGTATAATATCACTTGCGCTTTTCCGATTAGCTGAAGCTTCCCTGACTAACTCCCGGTCTACCTGAAAATAGTGAAGCTGAAAACGGCCTTTTAACTCCGGTGCATATTGCGGATGCTGCCATACGGCCATTCCCTGCCTGCTCTTCGGTGTAGGGTGAAGCCAGTGACCAAACAATAGTGATTGCTCGGCTTCAATGAAGGTGCTTTCTTCGGAATACAGGCTGCTTTCGTCCTTCATTCTTTTTTCAATGTACAAAGCCATCGTCTGATAGCTCTCAATCAGCCTGATCACCAGCTCATCAAAATGGGATGAAAGTTCATGGCATCCATTTGATTTTGCCATTAAATGCAGTTCATGGATAAGAGCAATCATCATCGGAAGCCGATCCTGAGGGATCCATTCCAGCCTTTGGCTGCAATATTTAAAGGCACCCCCGATCAAATGTCTTCCAGTTTTTGATTGGTAAATCACTTCCACTGCAAATACGGCAGACTGGCCTGGAAGTTCTATCTCCACCATGTATTCACCTGACAGAGTCATAGATGGCCGCTGCTCCTGCATCCATTCCTCCCTTTCCATCCACTGTCCGCAATCTACTTCTCTTAAGTAACTATTTATAAAAGCTTGAAACGTTGCATTTTCTGCAATTTGTTTGGCTGAATGATGCATAATTCCATCCTTTCACCGAGTCTTTAGACCTAGTAATTGATAACCATTCTCAATAATGGTTAAAAAATTTGATTTCTTCTTTTAAAAGAAACCAATGGAATGACAGAGACAGGGACCTTCGAAAGTCCCAGCCTCTCATCAAGATGTCTATTCACTTAGGAGCAGGGATTCAATCTCTTTCAATCCTTTTTGGCGCTCAATTGGATCCCAATACCCCCATGTCGTCTTAAGAGTATGTACGTTGCCATTCTGAACGGCTTTCAGGCTTTTCCAGACCTCTCCCTGTGTAACAGAATCATAGAACTCACCACTATTAAAATAAGAAACATCGAGGATATGATCAGGATTATACTTTGCTAATCCTTCAATCGAAATATTCTCTCCGAAATCCTCAGGAAGGTTTTCCGCAGGTGTGAGTTTCAAATCATCAAATAATAATGAATTGGTTGCATGGTTGGTACGGCCATATACACGAATATCTTTTTTATTTATGGCTACTGCCATAAATGTTTCATCGCCCATTTTCTCACTTACACGGCTGCCGATATCTTCTGCTTCCTTCTCAAGGTCTTCAATCACTTTCTTTCCTTCTTCAAGCTTGCCAGCTGCTTCTGCAACCTTCAGATGATCTTCCTTCCAATCACCGCCCACTTCAACTACAACTGTTGGAATGGTTTCAGACAGCTGGTCATAAAGAGGCTTGTAGCGATCACTGATAATTAACAGATCCGGATCCAGCTTCAAAATTTCTTCCGAATTTATTTCATCAGCATAAGGAAGAGCCTTCACACCTTCAAGCTCCTCTGTTAAATGCGGCGGAAACTCATTATCATACGCCATCACAGCGTAAGGCTTTACACCAACAGATACTAGTGAACCTTCCCATGATACATGCGAAAGCAGAATGATTTTCTTTGGTTCGGCAGGGACTTCTGCTTTTCCGTATAAATGCTCAACGGTCCTTGTTTCCTCTGTTTTCTCCTCTTTCTTCTTTTCAGCTGCTTCTGTTGAAGCTTCCTCTTCTTTTCCACAGCCTGTTAAAACAAGTATAAATAACATAAAAACAACGCTCAAAGGAGCAAAGAACTTCTTCATGAATAATCCTCCCTAACAATAATGAAATTCATTCTCAATGATAATCATTATCACCATTGCTGAACATGGACATTTTTAACTTCCTGCATGCACAAAATGAATTTTCATTAAAAAAACAGCTGCAAGTCTGCAGCTGCTCGTTAATTATTTTCTTTAAGCTTTTAGTTTGGCTTTAAGAATGCTTGAAGGAAAGACTTCAAGCAGCTTCTTCCTCCCAATGGGCCCCCACGGATCCCACTCATGGCTTTCAGGGTAATAGACTTCTCCGTTCCGGACAGCACGGATTTTATTCCATTCTGGAGTATGGGCAGTTCTCCACACATCCTTTTCATGACTCCATAAAATGAGCAGCTTGTCAGGGTTTAATTCAGCAATCTCTTTCAGGCTGACATTTCGGTATCCCTCATCATGCAGATCAGGGTGGGGCTGGAATCCCAGACTTTGAAAAAGAAGATCGAGAAGGGCATGATTTCCCTTCCCGTAAAGGCGTATTTCTTCCGGGCGAATCCAAATGACAGCCCACTGGCCAGTTTTCGTTAATGGACACATCTCATCCCGTACTTGGCATTCCATACAATGAATGTCTTTTTCTATGTATTCAGCACGGCTTTCACAGCCGACCACCGATGCTATTTCAAAGAGATAATGACGCCAGTCCTGCTTCAAAGACATATGATAAACTTGCTCCTGCTTTGAAAGCAGCACACTTTGAAGCTGAAATTGATGCAAAGGAGTTTTAATAATGCGATCCGGATGGGTCAGCAAAATATCTTCCGGCTGAAATGGTTTTTCTGCGTTTAACAATTTAGTCCCTTCGAGCTCTGTTTGAAGATAGCTTGGCACCCCTCTGCTGGCAGAATAGACGGTTGGGTAGGACGGAGCTGCAACAGGCTGGATTCCAAGTGAAAGAAGGTGATCCTGCAGAAACAGCTGACTTACGACAGCAATCCGTTCACTTGCCCTTTTCATGAAAACAGTTGGCGGCATCCCTTCTCTGCTTTTAAAAAGACGGCTGAAATAAAATTCATCCTGCAGCCCTATTTGCAAGGCAACCTCTTTAGCTGTAATTCCTCTATTTTGGAGCAGCAGCTTTTTGGCAGTCTTTATTCGTTCTGCATTTAAAAATTCCTTCGGGGTCATACCGGTCCTTTTCCTAAAAGCCCTTGAAAATGTTACCGGAGTCATTTTTGCTTTAGAAGCTAATTCTGCAACGGTTAAGGGACGGGACAGGCTGTTCCGGATCAATTCCTCTGCTTCTTCCATTCGGTCAATATCGGCTGCGTCTGTCAGGATGGATAGCATCTCCCAGAGCAGGGATAGAAATCGGCATTTGGCCGAAACTGATTTTTCCTTCCGGCTTTTCTTCATCTCTTCCCATAGGGGAACCATTTTTGCGGGGGCCAGGTCAGCCAGCGGACGGGATAACATACTTTTTAGCACATCGCCTTCTTTTGGCCAGGAAAGCAAATGAACAGAAAGCAGAGAAGAAGATGACGATGTGAGGGTGCTGGAATCCGTGAGGAAATAGCTTTTACCCTCTTCTGCCCTCAATCTCTGGTTCCCGCTTACCAAGGTGCCTTTTCCAGATAATATGTATAGGATAAAAAAATGACTGCTTTTTTCATTTACTTCCTGGGATAAGCCCTCACGCAGGTGAAATGATGCAAATTCAAACATATGGCTATTCAGCAGCATATTTAGACACTCCCTTCTTTTCCTGAAATATGAATTGACAAATGCTGTGGAAGGATAGTAGATTAATATCGTTCTTCTAATGCGATAACGATTCTCATTTTCAATTATAAAATACATAAAAAAAGGACTGATCATAATGGCCAGAACCGCCGCTGACATAACAGATCCCCATCGGCCTGTTCACTCAAAATCTATTAAATGGGGCCTTTTTGGCTTAGTATGTATTTTCCTTGGCCTGCTCGCTTCCATCGGACTTGGAGCCATATGGATCTCCCCTTCTGTCGTTTGGGACTCTTTTTTCTCTTTTCAAGCTGGCCAAATTGAACACCAGCTGATCAGGGAAGTGCGTCTTCCGAGGGCATTGGGTGGTGCTCTTATTGG
Source organism: Cytobacillus sp. GQ23 (assembly GCF_059758675.1). NCBI lineage: Bacteria > Bacillati > Bacillota > Bacilli > Caryophanales > Bacillaceae > Cytobacillus > Cytobacillus sp. GQ23. The sequence continues at coordinate 114,669 of NZ_JCAXER010000013.1, read as the reverse complement.
GGCTGCTTTGGCAGTGGCAGGTACTATTATGCAGGGCATCACACGCAATCCGCTTGCCGACCCTTCAATCATTGGCATTACCCATGGAGCCGGACTTGCCATCGCCATTTCGCTTGCATTTGTTTCAAGCGGCTCTTACTGGATCCTTCTGGTCTGGTCATTTGCAGGTTCTGCAGCAGGCGCCATGCTTGTCCTCTCTTTTTCCATGATTTCAAAAGAGCGGATATCTCCTGTGACCCTGACGCTTGCCGGTGCTGCGTTAAGCACATTATTCAGCGCCCTTTCTACTGGTATCGCCCTGTATTTCCAGGTAGCACAGGACTTGAGCTTCTGGTTTGCCGGAGGCCTGTCCGGCACCAAATGGCCGCATGTTTTTATACTGCTACCCGCTGTTATCACAGGGCTGCTGCTATCCCTATGGATCAGCCGCTCTCTGACTATATTGGCTTTAGGGGAAGAAGTGGCAGCAGGCCTCGGTCAATCACGAGAGAAAGTCAGGTGGATCGGGCTCATTGCCGTTATTCTATTATCTGGCGCAGCCGTTTCCATTGCAGGGGCAGTCGGCTTTATTGGCCTTGTGGTTCCCCATATGGTGCGGATGATAATCGGATCTGATTACAGATGGCTGATTCCGTTAAGTGCCATTGCCGGTGCCCTTCTCCTGGTAATCGCGGACATCGGGGCACGGATGATCAATCCGCCTTTCGAAACACCGGTCAGCGCAGTAACCGCCTTGATTGGAGTTCCATTTTTCCTATATTTATCCCGAAGGAAGAGGGGGTATTTATAATGGATTGGAAGCTGGCATTAAGCCGAACCAAAAACTGGCTGGCAGCCTTTATCCTATTAATTATGGCCACCTTTGTAATGAGCCTGTCCACTGGCGTGATGCCCATCAGTATTTCTGAGGTATTGAACACGTTAGCTGGCAGCGGTACCCCAAGACAAGAGCTTGTTTTATTTCAGCTGAGATTGCCGAGAATGGTCATTGCCATGCTGATTGGTGCCGGACTTGCACTATCAGGCAGCATTCTCCAGGGACTTTCCCGGAACTCTCTGGCTGACCCAGGCATTCTCGGAATTAATGCCGGAGCTGGACTGGCTGTCGTTTTTTCGATCTATCTTTTCGGACAGGAGAAAGGAAATCTCCTCTCTGAACCATTTTTTCTGCCCGTTTTCGCTTTTGCCGGCGCTCTCGCTATTGCAGCTCTGATATATCGGTTCTCATGGAAAGGAGGAATTGACCCAGAACGGCTTCTCCTTGTTGGTCTCGGGTTTAATGCTCTATGCGGTGCCCTTCTAATGATTCTGCAGCTAAAAATGGATCCAAAGGATTTTCAGCAGGCTGCCATTTGGCTGACAGGCAGCATCTGGGGAGCCGGGTGGCCATATGTACGGGCTTTGCTTCCATGGATTTTGTTTCTTATACCCGCTGCCTTTTACAAAGCAAGGACCATGAATCTTCTTCAGTTTAAGCAGGAAGTTCCGATTGCTCTTGGTTTAAAAGTGGAGTCTGAACGCCGCTTGCTTCTGTGCCTTTCTGCAGCCCTTGCAGGAGCATGTGTGGCTGTCGGCGGCGGAATCGCATTTATTGGTCTGCTGGCTCCCCATCTGGCACGGCGGCTGTGCGGACCCAATTACTTCAGCAGTCTGCCCTTGTCTGCACTGATCGGAGCAGTTCTGGTGCTTATGGCAGACATGATTGGAAAAAATCTTTTGGCACCAGCGGATATTCCCGTCGGTATCGTCATATCAGTTATCGGTGCCCCCTACCTGATCTTCATGCTGCTGACCCGGAAAGGCTCCGGGATAAGCGTTTAAATTCAAGAAAAATGCCCATTCAACAATCCCTTTTGAATGGGCATTCAGCTTTATTTGATTTCAGCAGGCTCTCTGTATTGTTTTTGCCCCAGCACATGATATACATCCTGACGGCTGTCGATAATAAATTCAGGCTTAGGTTTCCGGCGGTTTGCTCGGTGGCCAGCAATATGTACATCACTTGTTTCCCATGCCTTCCAGGCCTCTTCAGATTCCCAGCGGATCATTACAATGATTTCTTCCTCTCCGCTGCGCTGTTTTTTCTTTAATACATTTAAATCAAGAAATCCAGGCTGCTCTTCGATGATTCCATCCCCTGCAAAGCGCTCAACCATTTTTTCAGCGTGGCCCTCTTGAACCTTAATTGTCTTTAATTGAACAAACATACCCATTTCCTCCTCTGTTCTTTTTTGTTATTATAATTGATAACGATTTTCATTTTCAACTGTTTTAAAAAAATAGATTCAGTATTCATTCATTTTATAGTATTGTTAGATTATCGAAATTTACTAAAATTGTGAGGCCGTTTTATGTGGAAAAATAAGAACGTATGGATTCTTTTAACTGGTGAATTTATAGCAGGGCTCGGCCTTTGGCTTGGCATTATAGGAAACCTTGAGTTTATGCAGGAAAAGGTTCCTTCTGACTTCCTGAAGTCACTTATTCTGGCGTCAGGTTTGCTGGCAGGAATTGCAGTCGGCCCCCTTGCCGGCAGAATTACCGACCAGCTGAATAAAAAGACCGTCATGCTGGGATCAGGCTTTGTCAGGGCTATTAGTGTAATTTTCATGCTGATTGCTATTCAAACGGGCTCTGTGTGGTGGATGGTTCTGTTCCTGGTAATTATTCAATTGTCTGCAGCCTTTTACTTTCCTGCACTGCAGGCAGCCATCCCGCTTGTTGTTGCTGAAAAAGATTTGCTGCAGCTGAATGGAGTACACATGAATGTGTCCACCCTTTCGAGGATATTGGGCACAGCCCTGGCTGGGGTTCTGCTAGTCATTCTGCCATTATCCATGCTTTATATCGGGTCGCTGGTCGCTTATCTGGCTCTATTCGGAATAACCTGGTTTATGGATTTTGAGGAAAAAAGAGAACAGCCAGGCACAGGAAAACAGTCTTCCCGAAGCAGCGGAGGATTTAAAGAAGTCTTCCCGATTATTAAAGGCCTCCCCATTGTATTCATGACCCTGATATTAACTCTGGTTCCACTGCTGTTTCTTGGAGGTTTCAACCTTATGGTCATTAACATCAGCGAGCTTCAGGACAGTTCATCCATTAAAGGGTTAATTTATACGGCAGAAGGAATCGGCTTCATGCTCGGCGCATTTATCGTCAAGCAAATCAGCCAAAAAAGGTCGCCTTACGCAATTTTATTTTTCTTCTCATTTATCATTGGCGTTTCACAGCTGCTTTTGTACTTTGCAGATGTTCCTGTCCTATCTATTGCGGCGTTCTTTGTATTCGGGTTTGCCGTTGGCTGTTTCTTCCCAACGGCAGCCACCATTTTTCAAACAAGGGTGCCGAAGGAATTCCACGGAAGATTCTTCTCCTTCCGGAACATGCTAGATCGTGTTATTTTCCAAATTGTGCTCCTGCTGACAGGATTCCTGCTGGATGCCGTTGGACTTCAGGTAATGGTCGTTATTTTTGGCATTCTATCCTTAGTCATGACAGCTGCTTTCTTCTTTAAATTCAAGCAGCTTAGGACCGAAGTACAGATAAAAGAAAAAATCAGCACGTAAAAAACCGGCTCACCTTTGTGTGGGCCGGCTTTTTACTGCTATTTCGCCTTATTGTCAGAGGTCTTTTCAATTGTGTGCGGATAGCCAATTTTTACGTGCGGATACACTTTTTTCTGTGCGCATAACCCTGTTTTATGTGCGGATAAAGAGAATTTATGTGCACTTAATTTATTTGCCTTAGAGAACCAGCTGCTTCACCAATTCCCGGTTTCGCCTTTTAAATACATCATTATGTGATGAAACCATCGCCGCCCCGGCTGCATCAGGTTCAATGTACTGCTTTGCTTTATTTACTGCATTCGCAGCATCCTGGAAGGCTCCCGCAATTAAGTGAAGCTTGCCGTCATGCTTAAGAATATCCCCTGCAGCATAAAGCCCTTCAACTGATGTCTCACTGTTTGCATTGCCAGCAATATAGAAATCTTCCAGCATATCAATATTCAAATTGCTATTTTTCAAGAGTTCCGTATCCTGCTCATATCCATGGTTAATGACCACTTCATCGATGGCAAGATATGAAACCTCACCCGTTTCATTATTCGTCAATTCCACCTGCTCAATTTCCTCGTGGTTTCCGCCTGCTATTAATTTGGTGATGGACGTATGGTTAATACAGATAACCGAACTATTCATCAGCTGTGAAACCTGAGCTTCATGGCCAGTTAACGCATCCCGCCTGCAAGTGATGTATACCTGCTTAGCAACAGGCTCCAATTCATTGGCCCAGTCTACTGCAGAATTGCCTCCTCCTGACACAATTACTGTTTTATTCTTGAAATGGGCCAGAGACTTGACGGTGTAATTTAAATTAGAGACTTCAAAGCGCTCTGCACCTTCAATTTTCAGCTTTTGCGGCTTTAGAATTCCGCTGCCGACTGCCACAATCACTGTTTTTGAATAATGCTCTTCTCCTGAAGATCCTTTCAAAACAAATACTCCATCTTTATTCTTACTGATGGATTCCACCTTTTCATTTAAGACAACCGTCGGTTTAAAGGTCAGCCCCTGCTCGACCAGCTGTTCAATCAGCTTTGCTCCCGGAGTAGGAGTCAGCCCGCCGACATCCCAAATCATTTTTTCGGGATACACATGAATCTTTCCGCCCAGCTGCGGCTGAAATTCAATCAGTTTTGTTTTCATTTGCCTTAAACCGCTGTAAAAAGAAGAGTATAGCCCGGCTGGACCTCCTCCTATAACCGTTACATCAAAGATCTCCATCTGCTTCATATCCGTTCACCCCTATAATCAATTATTATTGATTATCATTCTCACTTCAACTATACGTCCTTTCTTCTCCTTTGACAATAAAAATTTACCTTGGTAATTTCCTTCAAATACTGTTGACTTATAAGTTAACTAGACTTATAGTAAAAATGAACCGACACTGATAATCATTATCACTAATTGAAAATAAATTCTCACATAAACGGAGGTTACATAATGGTCCGTCTATATACAGATGGCTTGAACATTGGGTATAGCGAACGACTAATTGTAAAGGATCTAAGCGTCCAGATTCCCGATAAGAAAATCACAACAATCATTGGTCCAAATGGCTGTGGGAAATCAACCCTTTTAAAGGCCATTACCCGCATCATTTCCCATCAATCAGGCACTGTTATCCTGGATGGGGAGAACATTTCAAAGGAAAATACGAAAATCCTTGCCAAGAAGATGGCGATTTTGCCTCAAACACCTGAAAGTGCAAGCGGTTTAACAGTAGGCGAGCTAGTCTCATATGGCCGCTTCCCTTATCAAAAAGGATTTGGAAGATTGACGAAAAAGGATTATGAAGTGATCGACTGGGCTCTCGAAGTGACAGGCACTAAAGAATTTAAGTTCCGGCCTGTTGATGCTTTGTCAGGCGGCCAGCGCCAAAGAGTGTGGATCGCCATGGCACTTGCACAAGAAACCGATATCATTTTCCTTGATGAACCTACCACCTATTTAGATATGGCACACCAGCTTGAAGTTCTCGAACTTCTTCAAAAGCTGAACGAGGAACAAGAGCGCACCATTGTAATGGTCCTCCATGATTTAAACCAGGCAGCCCGCTTTGCCGACCATATCGTCGCATTAAAAGATGGTGAGATTGTTAAATCAGGAAGCTATGAAGAAGTCATTACACAGGATGTTTTAAGGAAGGTGTTCAATATTGATGCAGTCATTGGACGTGATCCCCGCACAAACAAACCAATGTGTATAACTTATAATTTATTAAAAGGAGAAAATCAACATGAAGAAACTATTGATCCCATTTACGATCTTGCTGCTTCTGCTTATTAGCGCCTGCGGCAATACAGAAGAAAAAGATACAAGCTCATCTGAACCAAAGGAAGATAAAAAATCGGGTACAATCACTTATGAATCTGAAACTGGACCGGTTGAAGTCCCGGCTGATCCTAAGAGAGTTGTTCTCCTTTCAGGCTTCACAGGAAATGTTATGCAATTGGGCGTAAATATTGTCGGCGTGGATACTTGGTCCAAAAATAATCCTCGCTTTGAAGAACAATTGAAGGATGCTGAAGAAGTATCTGAAGATAACCTAGAGAAAATAATCGAATTAGAACCAGACTTGATTATTGCCTTATCTACTGTTAAAAACTATGATAAACTTAAGGAAATTGCACCAACTGTAACTTATACATGGGGTAAATTAGATTATCTTTCTCAGCATGAGGAAATCGGCAAGCTGCTTAATAAAGAGGAAGAAGCAAAGAAATGGGTAGCTGATTTCAAACAGCGCGCTGAAGCAGCCGGGGAAGACATTCGTGCAAAAATTGGTGAAGATGCAACCGTTTCTGTATTTGAAATCTTCGACAAACAGCTTTATGTTTTTGGCGATAACTGGGCACGCGGAACTGAAATCCTGTATCAGGCTATGGATTTAAAAATGCCTGAAAAGGTTAAAGAAATGGCCCTAAAAGATGGATACTATGCCCTTTCAGCTGAAGTGCTGCCGGAATATGCAGGAGATTATATGATTATAAGCAAATACTCAGATGCAGACCATTCATTCCAGGAAACCGATACGTACAAAAATATCCCTGCTGTGAAAAATAACCGTGTTTTCGAAATGGAAGGCAATGGCGCTTCCTTCAGTGATCCAATCACACTTGATGCACAGCTGGAGTTCTTTAAAGAATCATTTTTAGGAAACTAATACTCACGAGGGATTCTTAATTTTTAGGAATTCCTCTTTCCTGTTTAAAAAGATAGTTCACGAATGGCAAAAATAAACCCGAAGAAAGATGGACACACAATGACTAAAGACGCTCAGCCCTTTATTCCATTTATAATTAAACTTGCGGCATGCTTCATCATTTTTGCAGGCATGTTTGTGGCTGCCTGTGTGTTTGGAGCAGCCGATGTTACGGTTAGAGATGTTTGGCTTGCACTTACCTCCAATACTTCCGGAGAAAAAATCTCGATCATTCGTGAAATCCGTCTGCCCCGTGAAATTGCGGCAATTTTTGTCGGAGCAGCTCTTAGCATTTCTGGCGCCATCATGCAGGGAATGACAAGAAACCCTCTTGCAGATCCAGGACTGCTCGGATTAACGGCTGGAGCCAATGCTGCACTTGCCATAACTCTCGTTCTAATTCCATCAGCGAATTACATAGGAATTCTGTTCGCCTGCTTCATAGGTGCAGCTATCGGTGCGGGGATGGTTTTCAGCATTGGCGCCATGAAAAAAGGAGGCTTTTCTCCGATTCGAATCGTTTTAGCCGGAGCCGCAGTTTCTGCCTTCCTTTTTGCAATAGCTGAAGGCACCGGCATCTATTTTAAAATATCAAAAGATGTCAGTCTGTGGACTGCAGGCGGGCTCGTCGGCACATCCTGGACCCAGCTGCAGATTATTGTCCCGGTTATCTCAGCAGGCATACTCGTTTCCCTTTTTCTTTCCAAGCAGCTTACAATACTAAGCTTAAACGAAGAAGTGGCAGTAGGCTTGGGACAGAATACAACTCAAATTAAAATCATCCTGTTTATCTTAGTCACCCTGCTTGCAGGGGCAGCTGTTGCACTGGTCGGCAATATGGCCTTTATAGGATTGATGGTGCCTCATATCGTCCGGGCCATTGTCGGAACGGATTATCGTTATATCCTTCCGATGTCCGCTCTCACGGGAGCTTCGTTCATGCTTCTTGCCGATACACTCGGGAGAACCATGAATGCTCCTTATGAAACTCCGGTTGCGGCCATAATTGCTGTAATGGGGCTACCTTTCTTTCTGTTCATTGTTCATAAAGGGGGTAAGGTGTTCTCATGATCCAGCCGGAGTTAGTAAAAAAACAGCGAATCTTGATGGCCGTTTTAACAGTACTTATTATCGTTACCATTGTTATAGGAATGGGATTAGGCTATGCCTCCCTTTCATATGACCGGTTAATCCCGACCCTCCTGGGACATGGAACTTTTAAAGAGGAGTTTGTGTTATTTTCCATACGGCTCCCGAGAGTGTTTATTACAGTATTAGCCGGTATGGCACTGGCACTATCCGGTGCCATTTTACAGGGAATTACCCGCAATGACCTGGCGGATCCAGGCATCATCGGTATAAATTCAGGTGCCGGAGTTGCAATTGCCGTTTTCTTTCTGTTCTTCCCGATTGAAGCAGGCACTTTCATCTACATGCTGCCGTTATGCGCATTTTTCGGCGCCTTGGTTACTGCTATTCTCATCTATGCTTTTTCCTATAAAAAAGCAGAGGGACTTCAGCCAGTAAAGATGGTGCTTGTGGGTGTCGGATTTTCCATGGCGCTTTCGGGTGTGATGATTGTCCTGATTTCTTCAGCGGAAAGAGAGAAAGTCGATTTCATTGCTAAATGGCTATCAGGGAATATATGGGGAACGGATTGGCCGTTCATTTGGGCAATCCTCCCATGGCTTCTTCTGCTTATTCCGTTCACTTTATATAAAGCAAATCGCTTGAATCTATTAAGTCTAAGCGAGCCCGTTGCTATCGGCATAGGGGTATCCATCGAAAGAGAACGGATCGTCCTCCTGCTTACAGCCGTTGCCTTGGCCGCTTCCGCTGTATCTGTTACCGGTGGAATTGCCTTTATCGGTTTAATCGCACCGCATATGGCTAAAGCACTTGTTGGACCGCGGAATCAGCTTTTTATACCAATCTCGATTCTTTTAGGCGGATGGTTCCTCTTATTCGCCGACACACTCGGACGGAACCTGGCTGACCCGGATGGCCTGCCAGCCGGAATTATGGTTGCTATTATCGGAGCTCCCTATTTTATATATCTATTATTAAAAAAATAAATATGAAATGACGTGCATACTGCACGTCATTTTTTTTATAATTTATGTTTTCTTCTGGAAATCTTGGGCAAATATATAAAGTCTCATCATTTAACAGTTTACTAGAATTGGAGGAATTTAGATGTTTTTTCATGTAAAGGAATTGCAGTTTGAAGCAAAGCCGGAACGTCCGGATCCCGTTTTTGCAAAAAAGCTTCAGGAACTAATTGGCGGCCAATATGGTGAAATGACTGTTGCCATGCAATATATGTTTCAGGGCTGGGCCACACGCGGGAATGAAAAATATCGTGATCTTCTCCTCGATATAGGAACTGAGGAAATTGGTCATGTCGAGATGCTTGCTACAATGGTTGCGAGACTGATGGATAATGCTCCAATTAATCAGCAGGAAGAGTCAGCGAAGGATCCAGTTGTTGGGGCGATCATGGGAGGAATGAATCCTCAGCATGCTATTGTATCCGGACTTGGCGCACGCCCTTCTGACAGTGTGGGGAACCCATGGATGGGCTCTTATATTACAGCAAGCGGAAACTTATTAGCAGATTTCCGTTCAAACTTGAATGCAGAATCTCAGGGACGTCTGCAGGCTGCACGTCTCTATGAGATGACAGATGATAAGGGCATTAAGGATCTGCTTTCCGTCCTAATTGCCAGAGACGCCTACCACCAAAACCAATGGGCTGCAGCGATTGCAGAGCTTGAGGAAAAAGAAGGCCTGCTTGTCCCTAGCACTTTCCCGCGGGAAAACGAACGGACAGATATCGCCTACACACTCTACAACCTATCAGCCGGCGAAGAAAGCAGTACTGGCAGGTGGGCACAGGGTCCTGCTCTTGATGGCCAGGGAGAATACAAATATGTCAGCAATCCAAAGCCAGAAGGAGACAAGCCTATGCTTAAGCCTGCTCCTCCAAATCTTCATAATACATTGCCGATGGATTAATAATAGAAATAACAAAACAGGCTTATGCATAGCCTGTTTTGTTATTTCAATCAAACGTTTGATTGATTTCATTATTCCTTTCTTCATAGAGATTTCCCTCAACAGATAGTCCATCTTCCAGGTAATCCCTGCCCTTCTTTGGCAGAAAGAGCGGCTAATTTCTAAAAAGAAAAGGGGGATCCAGACAATAAAAAAACTTTTTGCTACTATCTCAACTCATTACAGATGAAACTTTTGAAAGGGCTGCCCTTCCTGTTTAATCAGAATCATAACAATTAGTGAAGATAAACTCACTTAAAAAAATCAGAATAAATATGCTGGATCATACAGCTTTCTTTATTCAATCAAACGTTTGATTGATTTTACTCCTCCTAATTAAGAAGGATGTCTCATATAGAGTTTTCTCAGCAGATGGCCCGACTTGCAGGTAATTTATTTCTCCCCTACTGCATTTAGAGCCAGGGATTTTGAATATTAGCAATTGCAGGTCATTCCCTGACAATTGCTAATACTCCCGGTTGACTCTATTAGTCTTTTTTACCGCTGTCATAAATCTTCCCTAAAAAGAAGCCATCCACTTCACTTAACTTGCCCCGCCAGAGTATATCCCCTTTTGAAGGGGTCGGCTTACTATCGCCGCAGTATACTTTTGTTTCTTTCATATGAATGAAGTTAATTTCCGAATCATCATTAGACTGGGCGGCCTCCCCTGCTATTTCCAGCTGTTCACTTACCTTTTGGGCAACATCGTTCCCATCCTCAAACGTTTGACTTAGTGTATTAAAATACTCCTTAGCAGATACCAGGGTTCCCGTAATAACGGCCCCCTTTACATTCAATGTAATATCTAAGGAAAAATCATGTTTGTTTGCTGCATGCACAAAAAACTCGAGAATGTTATCTTTCGTTGTGTCAGAACTCATTTCTAATCCTCCTTTTTAAATCCATTTAATAGATATGTCTCCTCCTCATCAGAAATAACAGTGTATTCCTTATCACCTTTGGATACCTTAGCTTTTGATTTTTTGCCAGCAGCACGTTTTTTGTTTTTGCCGGATCTTTTATTAGCATTCTTATCCTTATTACTATCAGGATTTATTTCGTTTTCACTATCCTGATCATCTTTCTCAGCTTTATCACCTTCATTCCGATCATGGTTCTTCACTTCTTCATTGTCTTCCTCGTCTTCCTCTTCGTCCTGGTCTTCATTGTCATCATCCTGATCTTCCCCGGAGGAGTCTGCGTTTCTTTCCTTATTCGATTCGTTCTTGTTTTCTTCGCCGCTCTGGGATTGGCTTTCGTCTGAAGATTCGACTTCTGACTGTTCCTCGTCTTCCTCAGAGGAACCATCATTTTCTTCTAGCTCAGCTTGGTCTTTGTTCTCTTCACCACTCTGGAACTGGCTTTCGTCTGAAGATTCTTCTCCTGACTGTTCCTCGTCTTCCTCAGGGGAACCATCATTTTCTTCTAGCTTAGCTTGGTCTTTGTTCTCTTCACCACTCTGGAACTGACTTTCCTCTGAAGATTCTTCTCCTGACTGTTCCTCGTCTTCCCCGGAGGAGTCTTCATTTTTTTCCTGATCCGCTTCGTCCTGGTTTTCCTTGCCGCTCTGGGGTCGGCCTTTGTCTGAAGATTCGTCTCCTGACTGCTCCTCGTCTTCCTCAGGGGAACCATCATTTTCTTCTAGCTCAGCTTGGTCTTTGTTTTCTTCACCACTCTGGAATTGGCTTTCCTCTGAAGATTCGTCTCCTGACTGTTCCTCGTCTTCCCCGGGGGAGTCTTCATTTTTTTCCTGATCCGCTTCGTCCTGGTTTTCCTTGCCGCTCTGGGGTCGGCCTTTGTCTGAAGATTTGTCTTCTGACTGTTCCTCGTCACCCTCAGAGGAACCATCATTTTCTTCTAGCTTAGCTTGGTCTTTGTTCTCTTCACCACTCTGAGACTGGCTTTCCTCTGAAGATTCGTCACCTAACTCGTCTTCGTCATCAAAATTGTCTCCATTTTCCTGGCCTGATCCTTCTTTATTCTCATCGCTGCTCTGGGACAGGCTTTCCTCTGAGGAGTCTTTAGGCTTCTTCTCTTGTATTAAAACGGTCAGCATCTCTTCAATTTTTCCTAGCCGCCCCTGCAATTCTTCATTTTCTTTTTTTAATGACTCGTATTCCCGGGAAGAGTTTTCATTGGATTTATCGGTCTTTTCATCAGTGTCCTCATGGCCTTCTGTTTGAGACATCTGATTTTTGTCCTCTTCCTCTAATTGCGGCTGTGAGCCATCCTTCTTTTCTGCACTCTCTGATTGTGACGGAGAGATTCCTTCTCTATCCTCACGCTGGGAGTTGGTTTCTTCCTGTTTTTCTTCCTCATTCAGCTGAGACTGGGTTTCTTTTTTCTTATCTTCATCCCCCGGTTGGAACTGGGTATCTTTATTTTCTTCTTTTCCCTTATGCTTGGAATTGGTACTGTTCTTCTCTTCTTTACCATCAGATTGTGATTGAAAAGGTGATTCTAAATACGATTGAGAGTCAGTGTCGTTATTTTGACCTTGGGATTTCCCCTGAACTTCCTCGTAATCCCCCTTTTCACTCTTCAAATCACTGCTGGAAGATGGCTCTTGCTTCGCTTTAGAAGAATCATTCGTTCCTTCATCTTTTTTATTTTTGCTCTTTCTTTGATGAGATAGTTTTGTGATCATTTCTTCCAAGTGGTCAAGGCGGTCATGAAGGCTTCCGCTTTCTTGATTTGATTTTCGCTGCTGTGTCTCGCTTGATTTGCTATTATCAGATTTAGGACTTGTTTGTTTTGATTTGGAGCAACCGCCCTCTGAATCTTCTTTGCTGTTGTTAAATAGCTTTGAAGCAGAGCTCTTAATGGAATCTGCTGCTTTTTGGGAATTTTCTTTGACTTTCTGCCCTATCCCTTTGCCTTCCCCGCTTGCCTTTTCAGGATTCAGCCTTAAGAGAAGCTTTCTCCCATTTTCCGGCGCACTTAAATATCCGATAGAAGCCCCTATCAGTCCACCTACAATCGAGCGTCTAAGCTGCAAAGCATTTGAATTATTTTCGTTTTGGGATTCCTGTTCCCGGGTTTCATTTGTATTTTTTTCAGCCATATTAAAACCTCCATTTTTCTATATCTTTGTTTACTATTTTTATAGATTCATATTTTATTTGTTAGAGGTCTCCTGTCCTCCGTCCTCCTCAAGAAGCCGGGATAACATCTCTTCTAAGCGGTCAATGCGTTCATTGACATTTTCATCGCTGTTACCGGATGATTCCTTATTGTGTTTTTTTATGTCTTTTTCGTTATTGGAATTAAGAGTGGTTTCATTTTCAGGATTCTCATCGGTTTCATTGGAGTATCCATCGGTAGACACATCGTCTTTCTTGAATAGCTTCCCTGCCGAATCTTTAATAGTATCCACGGCTTTCTTTGATTTCTCTTTCACGGTTTGGCCAATACTGGATCCTGTGCTTTTTAATTGCTCTGCACTCATACTCTCTTTAAGTTTTTTCCCATTCTCAGGAGTTGCCAAATATCCAATTGTGGCCCCAATCAAGGTGCCTGTTATCGTACGTTTAATCGGGCTCCCGTTAGAAATATTATCCTCAGTCTGGTTCTCGCTGTTTTTTGTTTCTTGTGTTTGGTTTTCAGTATTGTTCAAGTCTTTAAAATCGCTTTCTGGTTTTTTTGTAGCTTCCATGGACGAAACCTCCCGTTTTAATAGTTTATTTCTGTGGATTTCAGACGGTTATTGGACAAATTCTGCTGCTCAAGAGATTCAATTCTTTCCTGCAGTCTCCTATTCTCTTCCTGGAGAGTTTTTGTATTGTTATCTGCAGCTTTGGACGAGAGATAAGGATCATTTTCCCACCAGTCCATGCCAATTTCCTTTGCCTTATCGACGGAAGCGACAATAAGGCGGATCTTAATTGTCAATAGCTCAACATCAGCAATCCCCACGGTGATGTCACCGGCAATTACCACGCCTTTATCCAATATTTTTTCCAGTACGTCAACAATCGTACTTGACTGCATTGAATGTTCGACTGCCATTTTAAGTCCTCCTATTTCAGTTGAATTACATTAAGCTTCCTAAAGGACCTAGATCAATATTTAAATCTTCAGCATCCAATCCGAAAATTTCTTTCAACTCTTCCATTTTTTCTTCAAGATTCATTAATGCTTCTCCTAAATTTTCGATTTGCTCGTCTGTCAAAGTCCCGCCTTCGACACGCCTGATGGCATGCCTTTCAACAATTTGCCTCAGAAGCTCAATAACGGTTAGCACAAGCTGGGCTAATCCGTGCTCTGCATTATCAGGATCAAGATTAATCTTTCCATTTGTCTGGCTGGCCTGTTGCATGATTCAACTCCTCCCTTTGTGAGTCAAATTGTTCTGATGATATCGTCTTGCCATTCCCCTCCTGTGCCTGAACAAGGGATTCTACGGATGCTATGAGCAGCCTCAAGTCAAGGTAGACCAGGTCGACCCCTGCTATTGAGATTACGAGATCTGCTTTAATAGCAACTCCCTTGTCTAAAATGACGTCCAGGATATCAATTAAGGCAATATCTTTGTTTTCAATAGATTCTCTTAGTGACATATTCTCATCCTCACTTATGAAAAGCTGGAAAAATGATATGCCGGCCATGGCCCTGTAGCCTCAAACCGCCATCCGGCTTTTTGCATACTCTTTTCATAATGTTGGAGTTGTTCTAAAAATACTTCTATCTGAGATTTCGATATCAAATAGACCCCATTCCAGGTCATATTATCTTTTCTTCCTGTTGCATCATTTCCCCAAGTTCTTTTTACATTGCCTTTAAGTGCAAGCTCTTTAAGATGTAAATGTATTTGTTCACTAACCTTGTTTTTTTCCTCGTCGAGCTGGGATTCAATCAATTTATTCAGCTTTTTCTTTTGGAAAAATTGTTTGCCCTTTGGCAGCTGACTAATTTCTTCTCTTTTTGCTTCTATTGCTGGATCGCTCTCACTGACTTGTTTTTTTAACAGGCTGTCATCACAATAGATTTTCAAATTCCATTCTTCGTTCCCGGAAATCAGATCGAACGTGCTCTTTAATTTGGATTCATTAGCGTGCACAGCAGCTTCCAAACTATCAGGGTTTTTGTATAAAGTGCAGAACTTCAAGGGAATGATTGTAAATATCTTTGAAAGGCCCAATACTGTTTCATGATGATGAAAGGCCTTTTCCTGAAGCCATTCCATATCATCATTAATACGATCTTTAATGCTATCCTCCGAGTAATTCCCAGCACCCAGGTCACAAACTGCTGCAGTAATATTGCCTATATTAATGGTGTACAGGTCACCTTCCCCGTCAAAACCCTTTAAAGATGGAAACGAATGATTGGCTGCCTCCTTTGCTGGAATCAATCCGTACAAATAAATTAGACCACCCATTTTCTATCTGTCCTCATTTCTTCTTTGTCATTTCTTCCCATTGTTCCATTTCTAGCCGTTTTGCCACTTCGTATCTTATAATCAATTCCTCTTCCTTCGACTTGTAAGCTTCTTCAGGTATCTCTCCAAGCTCATACATCATCTGAAGCTGAATGAGCTTTTGCTGAATGGTCGGAAGATCGTAAAGTTCTTTGTCAGCCTCTTCTTTCACCTTTTCCGCTATTTTAATGACCAGATTGATAGGTGCGGAAACCAGTTTATGAAGCATCAGGCACCCTCAACAGTTAATCTGATATTGACAAAGTTATAAGCAGGCCAAGGTCCGCTATAGCTGAATTCGATCTTATCCTTCCATTTCTCGTACGCCTCATTAACTCTTTGGTCAAACTCTGCTTCTTTATCCCGATCCACTAAAAAGGATGCATTCAGAAGCATTTTTTCGCCTATTGGGTCATTTATTTTTGATGCTACAGCCGACTCTTTCAATGGGCTAAACACTTCCTGCCTTATTTCATTCTGCAGGGAAGCTATTATTTTTTGGGCAGCCCCGCCCAATTGGATTCTTTCATAATAGCTGGCTGCTTCCGATTTCCCCTTAACTGCATTTGCCATCTTTTCTACATGGGAGTTGCCGTTGACTTGCGACTCCAGCCACTCTTTTTTTCCAATCACTTTTAAGCCAAGCTCAACCTTTCCGTGTATCTCCGGAAAAAGCTTTTCGAATTGCGGATATAAATTTTCAAGCAGTACTCCTACATCCTCTCTGGAATGAAACACATTCCCGAAACTGACTGGTATTACTGCCTGATTTTGTTTCATCACGAGTGAAACAGCGTCTTGGTGCATCATTAAATTCTCTTTATTGGGATGATAGATTTTCATAGGAACCTCGGCAGCTACCATGGCTGCATCTTTAAATTGAATCGTAAATAACTCCTTTTCCTCTCCTTCAATTTCAATAGAGCCAAATTTCTCTTCACCGTCTGTCTGGATTCCGCAAAAAACATATATCCCCAATTGTTCTTCATTACTCATTATCCTACTCTCCTTTATCTCCACTAGTTACCTTCATATTCCTGCATGCTTCTAAAATCATTTTTTCTGCTGTTTTTAATGGATTCTCCGCAGCTATGCACCGGCTTACCTGATGGCCTAAAATATCCATGCAAAGCCTCTGAAAATCCGAATGAGACCCATCTATTGGAATGCCTTCTTCTTGTGTTACCTTAACTATCATTAAGGAAGCCCGCAGGCTCGGACCGTTATCCCCATTACATTCTTTGCGCAAACCAGCAACAAGACTTGTAATGGCTTTAGCTTCATTTTTATCAATATTCATTTTTTCCGACACCAGCTGTGCCTCGCGTTCACTGTCTTTATGATCTACAAATATTGTAATAAGCCTATCCAGCAGTGCATCCTGAGTTTGGTATACACCTGCATACTCTTCAGGATTGCTGGTAAAAATCACAGCGAAGTCCGGATGAACACGTACGAACGGCTCAGTCATTTTTGTTCCGTACAAAGGAAGAATTCCTTCCTCTAAAATGGATAAAAATATATTATTTGTGCTTGGCTGTGAGCGCGTAAATTCATCATAAACCAGGGTGTATCCATTCTTGACTGCTTCCAGCAATCGCCCATCCTTCCAGATCTCCGTCACGCTTTCATCCCTTTTGTAAACAGACCGGATATAGTTATCGACTACCTTTTTACTGTTATATCCGGTAAAGTCACCAATTAAATCCTTATTATTTAACTCATGGTTG
The DNA here is from genome assembly GCF_059758675.1 of Cytobacillus sp. GQ23. Lineage (NCBI taxonomy): Bacteria > Bacillati > Bacillota > Bacilli > Caryophanales > Bacillaceae > Cytobacillus > Cytobacillus sp. GQ23. Next base: position 97,692 of record NZ_JCAXER010000013.1, on the reverse strand, counting down.
CCGTGAATCAGCATAATGGGTTTTTTTCTTCTCTTTGCAAGAGCTAAAGCCAGTGAGGTTTTTCCTGCTCCAGAAGGACCTGTAAAGTGGACCGGGTAACCAGCCTTTAAATATTGCAATGAGCGAGAAAGCAAGTTTTCTGTCTTTTCGTCCTGTACTAAGGCTTTAGCTTCGTTGTTGATTTTTTTTTTTAAGACTGTCACTCTTTCTCCTCCCTCTGCCCAGTCCTACACTTCCTGATTTATAGCACTTCTATAGCGAATATCACGCCGTTTATAAGAAGTGACTTCCTTTTCCGCGTTCAGAAAAACATCGTAGACACCAAGCATTTCATCCTTTGCGTATTTTTTCATATATTCCTTTTCTTCTATTACTTCTACAGTAAGCTTCCAGCCTTTATTTTCACTCTCTTCCACGGAGGTGATTTTGTGTACTGGGGCCACATATTCATTAAAAAATTCAGTTACATTTCCAATGATTTTTTTGATCTCCATACTTGCCTCCCGCTAAAGCATCAGAGGCCAGGATTTAATAATCCTGGCTATGCTTCCCGTACTTTTTAGATACTGAATCGTGCCTGTCTGTCATTCTGCTGAAGTGACAGGCCGTTTTCTTCCACCTCATCACGAAGAAGTCCCACAGCCTCTGCATAACGGAGCCAGGTATCCACACTTGCAATAACTACTCTTGCCTCTACTGTTAAGATTTCAATTCCGACAACTGACACCCTTACAAATGCATCGATTACAATGCCTTTATCCAGAATACGGTCAATTACCTCCGCTAAACTGGAACTATCTGTACTTTTTTGAACTGCCATTGCTTATTCTCCTTTCTCCAATTAAGAACCCATGGTCTTAATGTCATTTGAGGATTTAATATTTTCATAGGTTTTAATTTTAGTAGCACTTTTCATATCCTTTGCCTTCTTTATCCCGCTGACGCTTTTGAGATTTTTGACACCTTTTACTTTTCTCTTATCGTCATGTTTATCTTCATTTGCTGAAGACATTTTCTCTTGGAAGCTTTCCCCGGCTTCAACAACCTTTCCCAGCTTCTCTCTTGCAGAAAGCAATACTTCCTGGGTTTTTTCTTTTGCTTCTCCTGCTTTTTCATGGACATTATCGGCAAAATCGTCTCGTGCACTCTCCAGCTTCTCGGTAAATTCTTCTCCTTTGTTCTGAATACTTTCTGTGATTTTCTCCTTTGCCTTTTCCGCTACTACTTCCTTTGCTTTTTCTTTCAGCGGCTCCGGGGCACGCTTAATCGCACTTTTTGCAATCTTTTTAACGACTTTCCTTACTCTTTTGTCCATCTAAATCACCCCGGTTCATAAAAAAAAGACTTATTGTTACTTGGATTCCACCAGATCGTTCAACATATTTTCAATTCTTTGCAGACGTTCATTTAAGTGTTTGTTCTCTTCCTTGATTTCCTGATACTTCTCATCTCCTCCGCGATCCTTTTTAGGAGAAAGAAGTCCGTCCTCAATTTTACTCAGATAACCCTCAGCTAAATGTTTAACACTGTTTTGTGCTTGCCCGGCAAGAAGCTCCTGGGCCGTCTTTTTAAATTCCTTTCCTGCAACCTTTACAAATTCAGAATCGCTTAAGTTTGAAATGATTTTTTTGCTCGTCTGAGGATTCGCAAGCAACCCTATTCCTGCTCCTACAACCCCGCCCACAATAGCCAGATTCATAGAAAAGTTAGAGCCTTCCTTCTTTTCTTTCAATTCATTGCCGTTTTCGGCTTGCTCATTTTCTTCGCTGCACTGATTTACTTCCTGATTTTGTGTTGCTTCACTGCTCTGATTATTAATTTCATTTCCTGTCTGATTGTTTGCTTCTTGATTTTCCATGTTTACTGCCTCATTTCTTTTTAATGTTTAATTTTTTTTCTCTATACGCTAAATTGCGGTTTCTGATTTTGTCCTCTATCCATAAGGCCATCCTCTTGCACTTCATCTGTTAATAAACCAACCGCTTCAGCATAGCGCAGCCACGTATCCACACTGGCAATGACCACTCGCGCTTCAACTGTCAGAATTTCGATCCCGACAAGAGAAACTCTCACAAATGCATCAATCACAATTCCTTTGTCTAAGATCCTGTCTATAACTTCTGCAAGGCTGGAGCTATCCGTACTTTTTTGAACACTCATATTTCCATCTCCTTTCGGCTTTTGCATAGCGGGACGATGTACGAGTAAATTTAGGGTTTAAGTTATAAATACCTTCAGGCCAGAAGGTTAAAACGGGGCATAAATTACCATTCCCAATCTTTTCTTGAAATTTTTCATCACTTCGCTTTCCAGTAATATTAGAAAGTGATTAAACATCCGTTTCTGAGTATCAACCGTTTGATTATTACAATTTCATTACATTCGTTTAGAGCCACTCTTTGAGCATTTTTAAACGTTTTTTATAACAAAAAAGAGGCGCACTATTTAGTGCACCCCCTACTATGAATTTTAATTTTCGAAACACCTGCAGTAAGAGCTTCAGGCAAATAATGGTTTTATGAAGTTGCTGCCGGAATGCCTGCCGGCCACTTTTCACAGGTATAAGCCATCTCCCAGAAACCAAGCTCCAGCTGGCAGCTTTTCCGGAAAGCATCCTTCATCCGCTGTCTTTCTTCCGGTGATGCCCCTTCAGCAAGCTCATCCAAACGGTTTCTCATATTCATGGTCACCGCTTCGACTCTTAGATTTGCATAAAATGAGATCCATGGATAAAACGGATGGTTCTCATCTGGCTCATATTGCTTCATGAGCTCAAGCCCAATCTCCCAATATGTCCATGGACAAGGCAATAATGCAGCGAGGATTTCACCCATTCCGCCTGTGTGGGCATGATACATCATATGTTTTACATAATGATCAGCTGTCGGAGGGAGCGGATACCCCTGCAATGCTTCATAATCTACCCCAATCTGCTGGCAGAAATTATGATGAGGATGCACTTCGCTGTTCAATACAAATTCTATCTGCTGATTAAAATAAGCAATATCCTTGCGCTCCGCAGATTTTGAAATGGCAATCCCATAAATATGCATGAATGCATTCAAATACTCAAAGTCCGCTTTAATGTAATGAGCAAGCGCCTCTTTCGGCACATCTCCTCTCCCAATGCCCTGGACAAATGGGTGCTCAAATATCATCTGAAATAAATCTTCATTTTCTTTGCGCAAAATCTCTGAAAAAGTCATAAAAAATAGCCTCCTATTAAACTCAGAAGCTGCCGGGGAAAAAGCATGAGGATTTAGATTGAGGTCCTCACTGCTTCCCTGCGCTGGCATTATCCAGATCAGGTTCCAAGGGACAAAGGAAAAAGCTCCTTATCTCAGCCGTAGCGCCCCTAGCAGTTTTCTAACGTTTTTAATTGTTTTTTACCTAGCTTGAAGTTTTCCTCTCATAACTTTGGGATATCGCTATAAATCCGTGAAAAATGCTCATAAAGTCAGGTTATTCTTCTGGAATTCCTCGTCCTGAGCATACCCAACCGCATTCCATCCCAAAATCATCCCATTGCTCGAATCAGATTTTTCTCTTTAACCTTCGCCAATACCATCCAGCCTATCGCCGCACCGGCAATGCTGCTGATCAGAAACGGCGGCATGAAGAAGAATGCACCAGCTGAACTGCCCATGAGAAGCTTTGCGTACGGAACGGCAAACAATGCACCAATTATGCCGGTGCCCACTACCTCTCCAATGGCAGCCCATATTTTCCGTCTGAATTTCAAATAAAGAACACCAGCCAAAAACGCACCGATCATTCCGCCTGGGAACGCAAGCAGCGTCCCGAATCCAAGCAAATTACGCAGCAATGCAATCATAAAAGCGACAGCTGCTGCCGGCAGGGGACCAAGTGTCACCGCTGCCAATACATTTACCGCATGCTGGACCGGATAGGCCTTAGCTGCTCCTGCGGGAAACCAGAGCAAATGGGATCCGAGTGTCCCTATTGCTACAAATAAAGCCATCGCAGTTAACAATCGGGTTTTGTTCATCTATACCTCCTTTCTAAAAGGGCAGCCTGATTGCTTATCAGGATGAGAAGTATGTATACAAAAAAGCCAGATCCCGACAAGGACCTGGCTTGGTTAAAGTAAATGAATCGACATATAGTCAAATCCTACTTCCCTCCGCTGGCATTAACCAGATCAGGTCCATAAGAGTCGGAAAGCTATACGCGCTTTCCTCTCAGCCCACGCATTCGGGGCACCCCTAGTAGTTACATAGATATTTAATTTGATAAGCTACTTCAAGCTTATCAAATTATTCCGTCAATGTCATCAATCTTTTCGCTTATATACTTTTCTTGATGGATTGAATTAAGCGCTCATCATTTTCTGCTGCGGAGCTTTGAACAGATTCGTCATTAATTAGCGCAATAGGCTTGTCCGTTTTCATTTTGGCTCTTTTTCATAGACTATAATTTTTCATGGCAGGAAGTTTGATAACACTTAATACTTCATTCGAATTAGCTGCAGACCGGCAATATCCTTTAAGCTCCCTACCCCTGCCAGGGAAAGCGACACTTTTGTTTCTTCTATAAAGTTGGCAAGTACTTTTTCAACTCCAGCCTGCCCGCCAATGGCCAGGCCATACACATACGGCCTCCCCAGGCAAACGGCGTCGGCTCCCAGCGCCAGAGCTTTAACCACATCTGAACCTCGTCGAATGCCGCTGTCAAACAAAACCGGGATCCGCCCTTTAACTTCCTTCGCAATCGGTCCGAGCGCATCAATCGCCGCAATCACTCCATCAAGCTGTCTGCCGCCATGATTGGAGACAATGATTCCATCTATCCCTCTTTCAACGGCCAGCCCGGCATCTTCAGGGTGGAGAATGCCCTTTAATAAAATGGGCAGGCTTGTTTTCTCCTTTAATCTCGCAATATGCTCCCAGCTTAATGTTGGATGATGAATATTATTAAGGATTCCCTGTACGATATCGCCATCCTGGAGAGAGGCCATAAAGACTGGATCACTTTCATAATTAGCTTTTCCATAGCCAAGCTTTAAGGGGGAAAAGTTATTTCTTAGATCAGCCTCCCTCCATCCCATCATCACCGTATCAACCGTTAACACAATGGCCTCATACCCCGCTTCCTCCGCGCGCCGGACCATGCTGAACGATGCTTCTTCATAATTGGACCAATATAGCTGGAACCATTTGGGACTCGTGCCTGTGGTGCTGGCTATTTCTTCAATGGAATAACTGGAAACTGTGCTCTGGATAAATGGAATGCCAAATGAAGCTGCTGCACGTGCAGATGCCATTTCTCCCTCATTATGTTCAAGCCGCTGCATTCCAATCGGAGCAAGGAAAATAGGATAAGGATATGTTTTTCCAAATATGTTCACACTTATATCCGGCATGGAAACATCCTTCAGCATTCTCGGCACAATTGAGTATTTTGCAAAGGAGTCGATATTCTTTCTAAGCGTTTCTTCCCCGCCGGCTCCTGATTGAACATAGCCAAAACCGTCTGCTCCCATCACTTTCTCCGCTTCCTTTTCAAGCTCCTTAAATGAAATAGGAAAGTTTTCAGCGAAACTAATATTCTCTACTTTTGCCATTTTCCCGCCCGCCTTTTTTTGAATTTATTGAAAATAATATCATTTTTATGGATTATTTGAAACCATGTAATAATTTTGGAGTCTCTCCCTGGCAAAAAAAGAGTCTCAATAAGCAGGGATTTCACAAAGAATCGGGAATAACCATCTTAACTAAATGAAATTGGAGTGTACCAAATGTTAATCAAGCAGCCTTTTGATGAGTTTCTGAAATTCCATTACGAAAGAGTCAGTAAAAGTAATATGAAAGTCACTTTGCCAGTCCAGCCGCTCTTTATTAACAGCGCTGGACTGGTTCATGGAGGAATTATCTCTACTCTTGCAGATGTAGCGATGGGAAATATTTTTGAGCCGGGTGAAGATCAGCTGCAGTCTGTGGTGACCGCTGATTTAAAGGTAACGTTCCTAAAGGGCGCGACAGGGGAATATCTAATTGCCGATGCTCACCTCGTTAAAAGAGGACGAACTCTCAGCCATACGGATTGCCTGATTTATAACGATCAGGATCAGGTGGTTGCCAAAGCATCGGGGATTTTCGCGTCGATCTAGGGAAACTTCCAATTTTCTGTAATTTAATGATTATCCCCCCTGTCTCAGGGTATAGTTACCTAAAACAAGAGGGAGGATTTCACCATGGAGCATATTGAAGCGATATTGCTTAAATTTGTTATGATTACCGCAATGCTGGGAATTATTTTGACTGGAATTTTTGATATCAGCTTTACTGAAACACTCATTATTAGCGTCATTCTCACTCTAGGGGCTTATGTTCTGGGGGATATGATGATATTCCGTATGTCAGGTGACGAAACAGAGCATACAAAAAGGAATACCATAGCAACCATTTCTGACATTGGTTTAAGCTTTTTTGCCATCTGGCTTTTATGTGAATTAATGGTGTCCGGGAAAGACGGCTTGGCAATGGCAGCCTTTATCTCTGCCCTTTTGATAGGTGCAGGTGAATGGTTCTTTCATGTATACTTGGATAAACGCGTTTTTGCTTATGATGGACATAAATGATATCTGAAGAGACCTCTGCAGGGTCTCTTTTTTTACTTTATGGCCGAAAATGGATATACGAAAGACATATGTTTTAGTATTCGATCTCATTATAATCCTTAGGCTGAGGTACCGGCTGATCCTCTTCATGCTTTCCAAATTCATTGACAAGCTCCATCTCTTCTTTGGGGCCTTGTGTCTGTTTTGTATTTTGCTTATCTCTTTTAGACAATCTATTTTGCTCCCTTCGTTCCGTTTCTAAAATTAATATTTCCCATTTACTGCATTTCACTCATAAATAGAGGATTTTTCCTCCATTTGATTTAAAAGTTCTTCAGCAGGCAGCAACAGGGATCAGGGCAAATCAATCAAACGTTTGATTGATTTGTGTTCACTAAAAAAAGGCGGATAATTTCCGCCCTTTTTGATCAGCTTGCTTGTTCCTCTGCTGGCACTTCCTGTTTCTCCTTAGAAAGGAACCATCCAGCCAATGCAATTCCAACTAATACAGCATAGAATGTAATTTTCCATTCAGCTGACTTAGCAAAACCTTCAGGAAGGATTTCAAGAGCCGGATGTGACATTGTATAGACAGCCAGTTTAACACCAACCCAGCCGACAATACCAAAAGCTGCAATCTCAAGCCCAGGTCTGCGATGAAGCAGATCCACAAAGAGATTTGCGGCAAAACGCATAATGATTAATCCAATCATACCGCCGGCAAAGATGACAAAGAATTTTCCGCCGTCAAGTCCGCCTACATGGCCTAGACCTGAATCCGGAAGTGCTACAGCCAATGCGACTGCCGCCAGAATAGAGTCTACAGCGAAAGCAATATCAGCAAGTTCTACTTTGAAAACCGTCAGCCAAAAGCCTGATTGTTTTTTGGGCTTGGTAACCCCTGCTTCTTCCTCACCTTTTTTCACAAGAAACTTTCTTAATATATGATTAGCCGCGATGAACAGAAGATATAATGCTCCAATGGCTTGAACCTGCCATACGTCAACTAAATATGAAATCGCAAATAAGGATCCGAAACGGAAAACAAAGGCTCCAGCCAATCCGTAGAATAAAGCCCTTTTCCTCTGCTCTTCTGGAAGATGCTTAACCATAATCGCAAGCACCAGCGCATTATCAGCAGCCAATAGACCCTCCAATGCCACAAGCAGCAGCAATACCCAGCCATACTCAAGTATCAATGACAATTCCATCTAAAACACCCTCCCTATTTCACCTTTGTGTATCTTTCGTCTAAACGCTTTTCAATTTTTGCCAGCAATTGTTGATCTTTCAGCAGCTCTTCTTTGTTTTTCTTAACTAATTCTGCGAATGACATCTTTGCTTTTTTCATCCTGGTCTCCTTTCCTTCTAATTTTATAAGTATTGAAAGCTTCACACTGTTTCCCTGCAGTTATGTCGATTGAGGATTTCCATGCCGTCTTTATAAGGCAATAAAAAAACCTCTACCAGCAGGCGGTAAAGGTTTAAAAAACAAAAAGACCTTTACCCGAAACAGGCAAAGGTCTTGCTAACAACGTTAAGGTTGCCAACAAAGCCGGGAGCTCTTAACTCCGAAATGACGACTCTGTTGTAAAAGCTACTCCCCTTTAGGAGAAACTATTCAACTATTTAAAATAATCATACTCTAATTTGTTCAAAATGTCAATACTTAAGCAAATCGGTAATAAATTAAAATGAAAGTCGCTAGGACGAAAATAAAGTTCAGAAATACAAACACAAATTGATCTGCCTTCGTTTTGTGCAGCTTGATCGGCGGGTTATAGAAAGATACTCCTTCAATGATGAAAATAATCAGCACAATATGGATCATAAAATGCCCGATCACCTCTGTCATGCCAAACAGCATTGTAGTTGTGATGAAAATAACTGTCACGACGAAACCAACTACACGGTTAAGAATCCCTACTACAAGAAGGTAACCGACTACAAACTCAATAAATGCAGCCATAACAACGAATGCGGCAGGTGAAAAGCCGAATGTCGGGACTCCATGATTGGCCACAATATCCAGAGACATGCTTGGATATACCCATTTTTCAACAGCCACCCAGCATAAAGATAAACCTGTGCCCAAATATAAGAATGGAAATCCAACCTTCTCCAGCTTCGTGCTGCCGACCAGCAGTACCCCAATAATGGCAACATAATATCCATAATCAAGCATGTGGAATAAGCCATTCTGCATGGTAACGTACACAAACAGCCCCAGTAAAATTACGGCCCCGGCCTTTGTTGAAAAATGATGCGGAATTAGCAGAAAGCCAATTGCTGCCCATGTTAAAATCAATGCAATCGTATTGGTTAAATGAAATTCAGGCGCAAATAGTGTTCCATTCGTTACCTGGAGGATTAATGCGGCAGCCGTTCCATACTTCAAAATATATCTGCTGTATTTGCGGAACCCTGAGAGCCAGTCATCAAGCTTCTTAACTTTAGCCCATTGTGATGTCCTCGGTATAACCAATGTCAATAATGCAAGGACAATCGCAGCTGTCAGGGCCAGTCCCATAAATAAAGGTGATAATATATTTTCAATGGTTTCCTTTTGAGGTACCACGTTCGTGAACCATTTCACATGAGCACTTGTAAAAAAAGGTGTCATGATTAAGCCTAATATTATTAATAACTGAAATATTTTCTTCATGGCTATTGTGCCTCCTTGATGGCTAATAAAAATATATAAACAATATAAGTACAGTTTTAATATAATATACTTCTTATCCATGTAGAGTATTCAAAAATGAACATTATGTGAAATAATTCACATAATGTACAGTTCATGTATTATTACCTTAACTCTTGTAAAACTCTTTTCAATTCCTTTAAACTCCTGTTCCAGCAGTAAAAAAGTTCGAATCCTGTCAGATTCTTTTAGTTTACTAATCTTAAAATAGTGGTTATGATGATAGTTATAATCATGCAAAGGGGTGAGGGAATGAGGAAACGACGGGTAATGCCGCTTTTAATGCTATCTGTTTTTTTATCCTTTCTCATAACCCAATACCCTGGTGTCCATTATAATGACATTCCGATGGACCAAAGCAAAGCAGTAACAGTTTCGGACTATACCGAGAGCTTCCTATTAAAAGATGATCCTAAAAAGCATATCTTCACACTGGATATAATCTCTTTATCCATTACAATCCTGACAGTTATCCTTTTTATATATAGTGCGCTGCACTTCGCCCGCAGGAAAAAGATATTTTATACTCCAATCTTCTATGAGGCGAATTATGTTATTCAAGCTCCTTAATTGTCCAGCAAAACAATTAAAGGAGGAAGGCATAATGTGGATTAGATTTTTATTGATCGGTTTATTTTCATTAACAGCTTCCAGCCTGTTCTTTTATCAGGGAATGGAAATGTATCATGCTTTCACAGATTTCTTTAGACAAAAATAAGAAATTGGCGCCCAGGGACTCCCTGGGCGTTTTTATTAATATATTTAGTTCCCTTGGTTCCATCCGCTTATTTTTGGGGTGCATTAATCCGCTTCATACCCTATGGTCTGTTCTCAAAGGTGCGATTCATCCACATTGGGTCCCTTCACTCCCTCCAGCATCTCCTCAATGGCCCTATTCTTCCTCTTTAGTTCCCTTTATTCACCCTTGTCTATTCTTCCTTATTAGGTCCTTTCACTCCCTATTGCCTCTCCTCAACGGCACTATTCTCCCTCATCAGTTCCTTTCATTCTCTCCTCTTCCAAAAGCACTAATCCTAAATACACCTGCAGCCATTCGGCTTTTCAAAAAAGCCATAAAAAAACCGGCCTGCTTTATTCCCAGGCCGGGTATACTTTCTTACTGTGCTTTTGCGTATTTATCGTCTATTTTTTTTTCGATCTTCTCAAGCTCACGACGATCTTTTAAAAGTTCTTCTTTATTATGCTTTATCATTTCAAGCATTGATAATTTTTTCTTTTTCATTTCTGCTCACCTTCTCTCATGATGTTGGTAACCTTCTTGATGCAAGATCTTTGTTATTACAGTGCGGCTTAAAAAACTATCGTCTTATTGCCATGCACGATTACTTTGTCTTCCACATGCCAGGCGACTGCCTGTGCGAGTACCTGCCTCTCCACATGCCTGCCGGCAATTTTGAGATCCTGTGCAGTGTGCCTGTGGTTAACCCGCAGGACATCCTGCTCAATGATCGGCCCTTCATCCAAATCATTTGTCACATAATGGGCGGTTGCCCCAATCAGCTTGACTCCGCGGTTAAACGCCCGTGCATAAGGATTGGCTCCCACGAAGGCCGGCAGGAAGCTGTGATGAATGTTGATAATCCTGTTTGGGTATTTGGAAATAAAGCTCGGCGAAAGAATCTGCATATATCTCGCCAGTACAATGAAATCCGCTTTTCCATCGAGCAGCTCAACCGCCTTTTGCTCGGCTTCCGCTTTAGTATCCGGTGTAATCGGAACATGATGATATGGTATTCCGAAACCCTCCACCACTTCTCTCATGTCGGGATGATTGCTGATCACCAGTGAAATATCCACTTCAAGCTCATTCGATTTCCAGCGCCACAGCAGCTCGAGCAGACAGTGATCCATTTTAGAAACAAATATGGCCATCCGCTTGCGCTCGCCTTTCCCGCTCAGCTTCCATTCCATTGAATATTCTCTTGCCATTTCAGGCAGATCCTCTTTCAGTTTTGAAAAGGACTCGTCAAAATCATTCATATCGAATTCAATCCGCATAAAAAAGATGCCTGCCAGCGGATCAGTTGTGTGCTGGTCAAAATGGACAATATTCGCTTTATGCTCCAGAAGGAAGTTGGAGACTGTGGAAATAATGCCTGGTCTCTCTGGACAGGATATCAGCAATGTCGCCCGGTTTGCGTTAATATTTGTGTTCATAATAGATTCCTCCAAGAGCCTTGCCATCCATATAAAAAGGACAGAAAAAAGGCGGCTTTTTTCCCCCTTCTCTGTCCTTTTACCTGAGAGTTTGACCCCTTTGGTGTCGCAAAGTACATGCGCGCTCTCCAGAGATGCGTCCGACTGCGGTTCTGTCTACCTGAGAGATTGGCTTCAAGGGTATTTTTGAAGCTTGCTCCTTCGGTGGCTACTATATGCTCTCTCCCGCAGCCGTCATTCGCTCTATATTTTTGTTATTTTCAGAATAATATATTTTTTGATTTATGTCAATGGAACTAGGTTCCTTTCACAAAGTTGCCACAATTGCAGGAAAGTTAATTTACTGCATAAATAAGAAAAAGCTTGAAGACAAGGTCTCCAAGCTTTTTTCTATAGGGCCGCCTTAGGTTTAGGCTCCCTTTTCTGCCAGGCCATTGTGATAAATAAGGTAACAAGCAATAATACCAGACCTAGAACAAACGGATAGGTTATTCTTACATCGTAAAGTATACCAGCAATCGTTGGCCCCAGAACGTTTCCAATGCTCATATAAGCATTGTTCATTCCCATCGCAAATCCCTGTTCATTACCGGCCATTTTTGAGATTAACGTGGTCAGAACCGGGCGCAGGATAGAAGTTGCAAGGAAAATGATCAGCGAAATAACGAAGAAAAGTGCATAGCTGCCTGCGAACAGTGAGACCAGGAATCCTAATGCTGCAACAGCCAAAAAGATATTTAATACCTTTCCTTCTCCTAATTTCCTAACCACCCGATCAACTACAAACAACTGCACTATAACACTAATAATCCCCGTCGAAGTCACCATAATCGCTATTGCCTGCGGAGTGGCACCATATTCATTATCCAGATAAAGTCCCAGCACTGATTCATAAGCCATTAATCCAAAGCTCATCACCAATGTGATGACAAGAGGAATAAAATAAGGCTTCTTAACAGACATTGCCAGCTTCTTGACCATTGGTTCCTCTTCCGGCATCTCTCCTGGCATGGTCTGCATTGTGCTGCTTTCTTCAAGGAGCATAATGGAAAAGAGAACAGCCACTAAAGAAACAAGCGCTGAAATCAGAAATGGCATTTTCAGGCCAAAGTCTGCCAAAAATCCGCCAATCCCGGGTCCAACTACAATTCCAAGTGACATTGCAGCTGAAACCAGGCCATTCCCTTTTGCACGCTGCTCCATTGTAGTAATATCAGCAATGTAAGCAAAAATAGCTGGAATCAGCAATGCCGCCCCAATGCCTCCAATGACACGTGAAAAGTAAAGCAGCCAAATGGAATCTACTGCATAAAAAACAAGCATGGATAATGTCAAACCAGCTAATCCGTAAATAATCATCTTTCTGCGGCCGTACTGGTCAGCCCATTTTCCCGCAATAGGAGAAAAAATCAGCTGGGCACCCGCAAAAATGGCAATCATTAGGCCTGCGGCTGTTCCCCCCTGATTAATGGATTCCAAATAAGCAGGCAAAATCGGAATAATAATCCCAAAGCTTCCGATCGCAATAAACATATTGATCATCAATATAATCATCTTTTTCTTTTGATCCCCTGACATAGCGGATACCCCTCCTTCTATATGTGAAAAATTTACATTATTTTTTTCGGCACGCTAAATAGCTTATAATGAGACAGGCTGCTTTGTCAAAGGAAAAAAAAGAGAGGCTCCAGCATATACTGAAGCCTCTTGTCTTTACCCCTTAAATTTGTCCGGGAATTGCTTCACAACCGCATCGGAAATAGCGTCTGCCATCATGATTATATGAGAAATTCCATCATCAATCGAAACAATTCTGGCTTCCCAATCCTTTACCAGACTAGATGTTAAATCATTCGTCACCAATTCAAGATGCTTGTACATCAATTTTTTCACATCTTCATTTTTCAGATTAGGATTTGCTCTGCTTAGGAATGCAGCAATCTCATCCGCATTGCGAAACCACTTTTTGTTGAGCTCGTTCACCTTTGCCCCCTGGCCGCTCTTGGCAGCCTCCACAATATCGCCCGCAATAACAATATGCACTTTAAGCAGTTCTGTCAGCTTAGCTCCCGCAGCTTCTCCGTAATAGGGCTTAATGGAATTCCCTATGTCCTCCTGATTTTTAAGCAGACGGGCCAAGACCTGCTTTTGATCCTCTGCTCCTGCTGTTGTGGCACTTGTAATATAGTTGCTTGTCCATAATACATGTTCGATCCATAGTCTGCGAAATTCATTTTCAAACTTAACCTCTGATTGAGTGATACACGGTTTCTGTGCAAATGCACTGCCCGGAGCTGCCAGCATATTCAGCGGCATAAGCAGCATTAATCCTATGATTAGTAATTTCTTCATATCCTTTTCTCCTTCCTAATTGAAAAAGCTTCCTTCTTATTTTGATTATCTTCAGATTTTTCATGCAAAAAAATAAGCTCAAGGCTAATGCCCCAAGCTTTTTCAATCAAACGGTTGATTTATTTGCAAAAACGACTATTTACTCTCAGATAAATCATTTTACTTTTGGATAAACTCTTTTTATTTTCGTATAACCAGATTTATCTTTCGGATAAATTTCACACCGCTGCCACCGCAGCAAAGAATTCATTGTAAAGCGCCTCTACCGCGCGTTTTTCATCCGCTGCCTGGACGCCAAACATCATGCTTACTTCAGATGAACCCTGATTAATCATTTCCATATTGACTTTCGCTTTAGCGAGAGCTTTGGAGGCACGGGCCATCGTTCCGATATTCTGGCGCATCCCCTCTCCAACCACCATAATAAGTGATAGGCTGTGCTGGATTTTTACCTCATCCGCCTGAAGTTCATGCTGTATGCGGCTCAGAATTTCTTCCTCCATCCCAGCAGTAAACTGATTTTCACGCAGAATAATGGAGATGTCATCAATTCCTGATGGAGTATGCTCATAGCTCAGTCCATATTCCTCCAGAATGGTCAGCAGCCTTCTCCCAAAACCGACTTCCCTGTTCATTAAATATTTGCCGACATAGATGCTGCAGAATCCCTGATCACTGGCAATCCCGATTACAGGTCCATTCGTGTTATCCCGCTCGTTCACTATCCTTGTGCCGGGAGCAGATGGATTATTCGTATTTTTTATCTGTACAGGGATGCCAGCCCGAAATGCCGGCACAAGCGCTTCATCATGCAGGACGGTAAAACCCGCATAAGAAAGCTCCCGCATTTCCCGGTATGTCAGTTCTTTGATTTCTTTAGGGCTTTCCACAATAAATGGATTAACCGAATAAACGGCATCCACATCTGTAAAGTTCTCATATAAATCCGCCTTGACTGCCCCGGCCAAAATGGAGCCTGTCACATCCGATCCGCTTCTTGAAAATGTGAACACCTGCCCATCCCTGCTGTATCCAAAGAAACCCGGAAAAACAATGATCCCATCCTGTTCCCTTAATGAAAGCAGATTGTCATATGCTTCAGGAAGCACCTGCGCATTGCCGGGCTCAGGGCTGACAAGCAATCCGGCTTCCTTCGGGTTCACATATCTTGCTTCGAGGCCCTGATGCTGAAAATAGGCTGCTACAAGCTTAGCGTTATTATCCTCGCCGCTTGCCTTAATCAGATCCATGAACGCTTCAGGATCGTGCGTATCACTGGAGAGCCTTGAAAAAAGATCCTCCCTGATTGTATCTTTAATAGCAGGCCCAAGCTCCAATTCATCCGCCATTTGGCCATACCGCTCCAATACAGCTTCTGCCAAGTCAACTGGATCTTCCCCGTGAATCCGTTTCTCTGCACAGGCGATTAATAAATCAGTAACCTTGTCATCCCCTGAAAATCGCTTCCCTGGAGCCGAGACAACAATGATCTTCCGCTCTGGATCGGCAGTTACAATATTGAAAACCTTCTCGATTTGCTTTCCGGATGCTAAAGAGGATCCTCCGAACTTCACGACATTCATCCTGACATCTCCCAATCTCTGAAAATTTAATCTTTATTTTACTCTTATCCCAACAGAAATCAAGAGAAAATCTACCCCTAAAACACAAGTGTTCACCAGAAAAACACATAAAGATATATAAATATATTAATTATTCATATTCATTAGGATTATATCGCTGAAAATTATTATTTTAAAAAAACAATAGAAAACGCTTACATTTTATTTTTTACTTTTGCGTATTGCGTAGAGTAAAAATAGGTTTCCCCCCTCTTAAATTGGGGTATATGTTAAGGATATTATATAAAGAATTAAATCGTAAAAACACGGGAAGGGAAAAGGTTTATGGGAATCCTAGTTGTGGACGATAATCAAGCCAACTTATTTGTTATTCAACATATATTAAAACGCGCCGGGTATAAAGATCATCTAACGTTTTCTTCTGCTAAAGATATGTTTCAGTATCTTCAGGGATATTCACCATTTTCAGCTGATATTAAAGCAGATATCATTCTGATGGATATTATGATGCCTGAAATGGATGGAATTGAAGCATGCCGCCAGCTTCAGCAAGATCCGCTTTTGAAGGATATTCCGGTGATTTTTGTAACTGCATTAGAGGACTCCAATAAGGTTGCAGAAGCTCTCGATGCGGGCGGGACTGATTATGTAATGAAGCCTATTAATAAGACGGAACTGCTTGCCCGCATTCGGGCTGCCTTAAGGCTTAAATATGAAAAGGACTGGCATAAGGAGCAGGATAATAAAATTAAAAATGAATTGGATTTATCCATGCAGGTACAAACCAGCATGCTGAGCGAACCGATTTATCATGAACATACGCTGTTAAAGGCTTCCTACCTGCCAGCCAATAAACTCGCAGGGGATATGTATTATTGGCATCAAATAGATGAACACCGCTATGCTGCCATACAGCTTGATATGATGGGCCACGGAATTTCAGCTTCCCTAGTATGCATGTTTATCTCTTCTGTTCTCAGAGATGCCATCAGAACATGCAGTGACCCCGAATATGTGATGAAGGAATTGAATCGCTGGATGAATTCACTGAATCAGCGTAATCAGCGTATTCCATATTACTTTACAGCCATTTATCTTGTCCTCAATAAAAAAGACAAAACAATTGAGTATGTAAATGCCGGGCACCCAGCCGGATATGCTCTTGTTGATAAAAATGAAATGCTCAGCTTATCAAGCAATATGTGTGCAGTCGGCTTTTTTGAAGATATTGCAATCCAAAAAGAAACGATTCCCTATACAGAGTCCATTCAGCTGCTATTGTTTACAGACGGTGTTGAAGAAGCAGTTGAGCAGAACAATCCCAATCCAAGTGAGTATCTTCAGCGCTTCGCATCCTTTTATTGGACTGCAGCCAGAACAGCAGAGCCAATCGATATGATACTGACTAAGCAGCAGCAGGTAAGCGCTGATGATGATATGTGTGTTGTGCTGATTCAGGCAGATTAGGATGTGTACATAATATTTTTTCGCTTATCATTGTTGTCCGTTGATTACCTGTAAAAACAGCCTATACAAAAAAACAGAGTGCAGTCCTTTAAGATAGGATCTGCACTCTGTTTTTATTTTTTACATCAGAAATTTTTCTAAATATCTTTTCCTGCAGGTTGATTTCTTCAAATACAGGGTCATCCATCCGCAGCGCTTCCTTGCTTCCAAGCCCCAGAACTCCCCCCATACTAAGGCTTTCATTAAATAGATTAATAACGTGACGCTGCAGGTCAGTATTAAAATAGATCATCACATTGCGGCAAATAATCACATGAAATTCATTAAAGGAGCCATCCGTCACCAGATTATGCTGGGCAAAAACCATTCGATCAAGCAGAGATGCATTCAGATAAGCTGCTTCACAATCGGTTGTGTAGTATTCAGAAAAGGATTTTTTCCCGCCTGCCATAATGTAATTCTTTGTATAGAGCTGCATTTTTTGCAGAGGGATTACTCCGCTCTCTGCCTTCTTAAGCACCTTCTCATTGATGTCTGTAGCGTAAATTTTAGTTCGTTCACCCAGCCCCTCTTCTTCCATCAAAATAGACATGGAGTAGGCTTCTTCTCCAGTTGAACACCCTGCATGCCAAATTCTGATCTCCGGCAATTCGCTGAGCATCGGGACAACCTCCCCTCGAAAAGCTTTAAAAAAAGAAGGGTCCCGGAACATTTCTGTCACATTGATTGAAAAATCGCTCAGTACCTTTTGCAGATACCCTTCTTCATGTATAACCTTTTCTGTAAGGCTTGTTATACTGGGCAGCCGATCCCTGCTAAGCCGGGTTTGGATTCTCCTGGCAATTGATGATCGCATATATTGCCGGAAATCATATCCGGATAAACTATAAATGGCTTTTAAAAGCAATTCTATTTCTAATTCTTCCTTATTCAAGTCCTTCATTCCTCTACTTTCAAGAACAGATGATGTATTGACAGTGTCTGCAGGCTGCCTGCTATGAAAGCCATACTCTCATCACAGACAGGAGCTGGTCCAGTTTTAACGGCTTGCTGATATAATCTGTTGCTCCTGCTTCCATACACTTTTCCCTATCGCCCTTCATTGCTTTGGCAGTAAGGGCAATGATTGGAACATCCTGGTGCCTGTCCAGCCCGCGTAGCCTCTTCATGGTTTCATATCCATCCATAACCGGCATCATAATATCCATCAGGACTATATCAATCTGTTCTGTACCCATGATTAAATCGAGACACTGCATTCCGTTTTCAGCTGTAAGGACATTCATGCCCTCTTTTTTCAATGCGTTTTTCAGTGCATAAATATTTCGGTGGTCATCATCAACTACGATGACGGTTTTGTCTTTAAGCTCCGCACCTGTATGCTGATGCTCTGCTTCAGCATCCCCTTCGACATCTTGTGTTTCAGCTGTTTCAGACACTGCCGGGACGGGTTCAGCGGTTACAGCTGCTTCTTCAAAAGCAAGTGACCCCGCCTCTATTTCAGGCATTCCGTTTGGCAGATTCGGAATCACCAGTGTAAACCGGCTTCCCTTTCCTTCTTCGCTCTCAACTTTGCAAATACCGCCGAGCAGCTGGGCAAACTCTTTTGATATGGACAATCCAAGGCCTGTTCCGCCATATTTTCTCATTGTTGCGCCGTCGGCCTGCTGGAAGGCTTCAAAAATAAGCTGCTGCTTCTCGGATGGAATGCCAATCCCTGTATCAGTCACTGTTATTTTCAGCCAGTCATTTGTATAGCTGGATAACGGCAAGCCCAAGACATCGCTTGGTGAAGCCTTTTCAAACGTCACTGCTACCGAACCTTCTTCCGTAAACTTAAAGGCATTTGAAAGGAGGTTTTTCACAATCTGCTGCAGCCGCTGCTCATCGGTATTGAATACAGGAGGAACGTCCTCAGCAGAACTTACAGTAAATTCAATTTTTTTATGCTTGGCCACCTGTGTAAAATGCTGCTTCATCCTCTGCGACATTTCACTCATATTGACTTCCTCAAAGCTGATCTCCAGCTTCCCTACTTCTACTTTCGAAAGATCAAGGATATCATTAATCAGAGTAAGCAAGTCCTGTCCTGATGTATGAATAACCTTGGAAAATTCCTTCTGCTCCTCAGTCAGGATTTGATCCGGATCTTCTGCCAGCATTTCCGATAAAAGCAGGATACTGTTAAGCGGGGTACGAAGCTCATGCGACATATTTGCCAAAAACTCTGATTTGTATTTTGAACTGAGGCCCAGCTGTTTTGCTTTTTCCTCCAGCTCTTCCTTTGCAGCCTGAAGTTCTTCGGATTTCATTTCAGCATCTCTGGAGCGCTCTTCAAGCTGCTCATTAATCATACGCAGCTCTTCGGATTGACTCTGCATTTCTTCAGATTGCGCCTGCAGCTCCTCCGACTGGGACTGCAGCTCTTCAGCCTGTGCCTGCAGTTCCTCTGTCTGTGCCTGGGATTCAGCCAGTAAACGTTCAATCTCCATTCTTCCTGAAATATTCGTAATGGCTATTCCTAATGTTTCAATTACCTTTTCCAATAATTTAACCTGTGCATCAGTGAATGGCATCAAACTTGCCAGTTCCACAACTGCTACTGCCTCATCCTTCAGAATGACAGGTGCCATCATAATGCTTTTCGGCCGGACATCCCCCAGGCCAGTTGATAGGAGCTTGTAATCCTCGGGAACATCGTGCAGGAATATCGTTTTCTTATCTCTTACCGCTTGGCCTGCTATTCCTTCTCCCTCATAGAAAAAGTCACGTCCTGCATCCCCGGCTCCACCTGCATAGGCAGCCTGTTTCCTAAATACAGGTTTGCTTCCGCTATCATCTTTCACATAAATGATTCCAAGATTGGCTCCCACAGCAGGTGTCAGCCGCGAAATAAGGTCATCCGCCAAATTGGCTATCGTTACATGCTGACTATAGATACTAACCAATGAAGCAGATTGGCTTTGAATCCAGTTCTGTTCACTAATTTCAGCAGAATAGCGCTGTTCTTTCTCGTAATAGTTCTCAAGGGAATCAGCCATCGAGTTAAAGGCTTTCGCAATTTCCCCAATTTCATCTTTTGTTTCGATATTCAGCCTTGAAATGGATGAAAGGTCCTGATAATCAATATCCTTAATGCCTTTTGTAATCAAGCTGATGCTTCGGCCTGTGCTTCTGATTACCCAAACCGTTACTCCGATGATTAAAACAATGGCTATTGCTACCGCAGCAACCAAAGTTGAGACTAACTGGCTATACGTGTCATTTGCACTTTCCAGTGAATCAGCCATTAGGGATTCCTGATACTCTTTAAAATCAGCCAGCTTGATCAGCAGTGCGCTTCGGTTTTCTCTCTCACTTCTATATAGTGCTTCCAGAGAATCCATTTCACCGCTTCCCATTAATTCAGTGAAGCTGGTTTGCATTTGAGCATATGATTGGTATGCCCGCTCTACTTCTTTTAAGAGCAATCTCGAGTTCTGTCTATTTAATTCCTGCTCTAAATTAACTATTCGGGTTTGTATCCCCTCATGGTTGGCTTTCACCAATTCAGCCGTCTTGACTGTATCTGCGGATTCTTTGTCTGTGAGCACACTCAGCAGCTCTTGGTCAGTCTGGTAAAATAGCTGTCTGATTTCTGTAGCCTGACTTACCTTATAATATCGATCCTCCACTATTTCCAGCATGTTTGCCTTTATTCCGTTCACCATTGACAGAATGACAAACATTAGAATAAATAAAAAAAATACGGTTAAGCCCAACCCCAACATTTGCTTTCTTTTAAAGCTCACCTGTTCTCTCCTTCTTTCCCCCGATTTTATTCATCATTTTCCTGTTCATATACTTGCTTATGAGATTAAGGTTTTAATAGACTAACTTCTATACCCTTATATAAGATAAATCAAACCCTATTTTTCTATTTTTCCATAAAAAAAAAGGAAGGATATCTCCTTCCTAATGCTTACCTATATTCTTTAACCTTTTCCCCTGCTGAAGTCATCCATTCAAACTGTCGAAGCTTCAGATCAAATAGTGTCAGAGGATCCTGATAAATCTCTGGATTTTTGCGCATCTCGTTTAATGCTTCTTTATTTTCTGCAATGTTGGTATATGACTCTTCGACTGTATGATTCAACACGTCAAACGGATTTCGGAAGAACATTTTAATATCCCGCTCTAGCGATTTCTCAAAGAGTTCGAATTGCTGCATGAATTTATCGGTGATGAATTCTGCGATTTCACTATAGTCTTCATGCTCAATAAACTGTTTATATTTATTATGGAGCATGGTTTTGTTCTGCTGAATCGCTCCAAGAAGCTTTCCTGCACTCTTAAGCAGGAACTGAGAAGGCGAAAAGCGGTTTAGAATGTTGGCCTTTTCCAGCTGAACACTTCCACGCGTCATCCGGTCCGCGTCACGGCGCCAGTCATCCAGCACCCTGAAATCACAGCCCAATGCGATTTTCTCCTCGCCGTATAGCTCATTGAAGCCTTCGCTCATCTCATCTAAATATGCCTGGCTGCTTCTGAACTCTCCTTCACTTTCCATAATCCACTCCTGAATGGAAACATGAAACTCAGGCAAAACCGTACCTTCAATATATTGATGTATCCGATTATTCATTTCATCATTTAGCTCAGAATGGATTTTTCCGAAATCACTGTCTTCTGTCACCATTTCTGAACAGTTCCGAAGCAGTTCCGGAATCTGTTTCTTAAGATCCGCTCTCATTTCATCTTTAATCTTACTGTAAGATCTTTTAATTGTCCGGACCTTCTCTTCTTCTATATCCATCAGCTGATTATTGGCACCCTTTAGCTTAGTCACCATCTCTTCGTTCCATTTAATCGTATCAATCAAGCTGTTTTCCATCTCAACGCGTTTTTCAAGAAGGAATTTGATGGATTTTTTTATATAGTAAAGAACCTTTGCTGTACGCTCTTCTTTCCGGTCCCGTTCATCCATCATCGACTTGATAAAGACGGCTAAATCGTTAAGCTGGCTTTCACTTTCATAATAGGCGGAGAAAGCAAACACCTTTGCTTTTGGAAAATAGGTATGAACGCGTGACTGAGTTTCATCAAGAAGCTCAATAGCATCCTGACTGTCAGGAATCCGGTCCATTTTACTGAGAAGAAAATGAATAGGCAGTTTCGGTGCCTGTTCTTTCATTCTAACAGCAAGATCCAGCTCTTTATCAGTCAGTGGCGAATCCGCATTCAGGACAAATAGCATACTGTCAGCGAAATGAAGATATTGGAACACACCATTTCTGAACTTGCTCTGCCCCGCAAGACCTGGTGTGTCTATGACAGCAAGTCCATTATTCTGTAAAAAGTTGAAGGGCATTCTGCAGCGGATGAGCGTCTGCTGGCTTTTCTCGGCGCTTTGCCTAAAATCGTCAAGATCAGAAATGCTTCGTACTTCCTCATCCGTAATAGCATAGATTTCTGCCTCGTTACTATCCTTAAACAGCACTGAAGCAGAGGTAGAATCTCCCATCAGCTCCTCCCCGAGAAGAGTGTTCACAAACGAGGATTTACCATTTGAAGCTGCACCGGCAATCAGCAAATGCCCGGAATCCAAATCGAGCAGCTCGCGGACCATCCATTCAAATCGCTCACCCATCAGTACGCCTTTTTCCTTTGCCCATTTCATGATCGTTTCGAAAAGCTTGAAGCTTTCCTCCAGACCTTCCTGATAACGGACAGAACTGTTCACAAGGCTTTCTGCTTCACTGACAGCTGATGCATCAATATTGGAAGGGAATATTTCGCTCCACGCCAGCACCGCTGATGCCGAAATAAGATAATGAGAAGGGGCAGCTATTTTCACCCAATTCGTCAGGTGGTTTGGGATCAGATGAGATAAATCCCGGATTAAATGCTTGCCGCTGATCAGTTCGAGATACGTATCTTTGTATAGCTCCGAAAGCACGCTCCATGTATGTGATCGTCCGGGCTCCATATTCAGGAGAATGTGATTATATTCTTTCAGCCATGAGAAATATAGATCTGATTTCTTGTAGCTATCCCACATCGCCGCTGATAAACCTTCAAAGTGAGCCAGATCCGCACGGTGCAGCACCGAAAGTGCCTCACTGAAATAATTCGGTTCTACTTTAGCTGTACGCCCCTGCTCTACATATGAATGAAGAACTTCAAACCACGATATGGATTCCGTCCTGATTGCTTCATTGACAGCCAGCTCTACCGCATTTCCCCAATCACTATGTTCTTCAAAGAATCCGCGTGCCAGATCGGTCACATCCGGATAATCCGGATTTAGCCGAACCGCATTTTTAATGGATTCAACAGCCAATTCAAGCTTTCCGCGCTGTATGTAAAGTGAAAACAGCTGGAGGAGCACTTCTGTCTTTAACACCTCTGAATCTGTTTCAATCGATTTATATAAGTCCTCTGCATTTGAAAGCAAATCTAATTCAAAATAGGCATCTGCCATATTTTTTTGTGCCCATGGCCCCAATTCATTCGGAATGCTCTCCCATTTAAAAATGGCCGCTTCATAATCCTTGTTAAGGAAATAGACTTCCCCCTGGGCGAAGCGTATATTAGCTAAATCAGGCACCTCGTTCTGCTGCTCAGCCACATACAATTCACCCAAAACCCTGATCGGATGCACATTTTCATTTGATTCCATGAAGGTCTTATAGAAGGTTTTGCTGATTAGCTGCTTTTCTAAAGTCATCTTGATCCCCCGCAGTACTATTTTTAAAAGTGCGCCTAAAGGCGGCTTTTAAAAAAATTTTATTGATTCAGGATGCTGATTCCCTAATTTCATAGAGCTTTATCAGCATGATTTATAAAAGAAGCGGAAGGCGCCCGCCTATCGGCTCAAATCATAAGACTAGCGGCTGAAAGTCTGTTCTTTACCTTTTGGCCTGATTAGCTTAGGAACCTCGAGCCGATGGCGCCTGGAGCTAGACAGTTATCTAACTTCAGAATTTACCTTCTTATCTTAAAAAACGCATAATACGCCAATTTTCATCCTTTATCCCTATATTGTAGCAAAAATTTTTCTGCAAAAAATTTCATTTCTCTATCATTTTTGAAACATTGCTGTATTGCTGTGTAATAATTTTAATAGTTAGAACCAGCGTTACTCTATTAATACCACCTCAAATCAAAATAAAAACTGGCAGACAGAAATATATATTCCTGTCTGCCAGTTTTCATTCTTCAAGATGATGCCTGCTGCGGCCGAGCAGCCCGGCTCCGCCTGCCATATAGGACAGTTACAGCCATGCCCAGAAGCAGGAATACACTTGAAATTTGAAATAATGCCGCCGTTTCTACAAACTGTGCTAGCACCCCAAACACAAGCCCGCTTAGCCCAATGCCAAGATCGATGGAGGAGAAGAACATTCCGTTTGCCACACCGCGCCTGTTGGATGGTGTCATTGATAACGTCCAGGACTGCAGAGTAGGAATCAATGAACCAAATCCAATTCCAAACAAAATTCCGCTAATGATAATAAACATATTCGAATGTGCGAAGGAAAGTACCCACATTCCAATAAAGGTCAGGAACGTACAAAGCAGTACAAGTCCCTTCGGACCGCGCTGGTCAAACCATTTTCCGGCAACCGGCCTCGAGAGCGATGCCATAATCGCATTGAACAGATAGAAAAGGAATATTTGATCAATGCCGCGCTCTTCCCCAAAAATAACGATGAACGTTACGATGGACCCGTATCCAAATGTAACAATGATCGTAATGAAGGCAGGAAACCAGCTGGATTTTTCAATTAAAGAGCCAAGGTAAGAGAATTTCAGATCTTCTTTCCTTGTGGTCAGAACAGCTTCAGGCGTCTCATAGCGGACAATGGCCAGGAGCACAATGGCAATCACCCCGAGTACGCTTGATATATAAATAAGATTGGTAAAAGAGGTAATCTGATATAGGTAGATTCCGAGACTTGGAGCAATGATCATCCCAATCGTAACACTCAGGCCATAGTAGCCCATACCCTCTCCAAGCCTGGAATTAGGCACTACATCTACAGCTGCTGTCCCATTTACAGTAGTCGACCATCCCCAGGCAAGCCCATGAATGAATCGGAACAACAGAAAAATCATGACCACACTTGATAGCGGATAAATAATGGTTATTGCCAATAGCGCTGCTGCCCCGATCAGAACCAGCCGCTTTCTAGCTTTATATTCCAGCATAAACCCGATAAAAGGCCTGCTCAAAACGGCTCCAATTGAAAACAGTGCTGTCACCATGCCAATTTCAAGACCAGTTGCCCCAATGGACTTAATATAAGGAGGCAATGTTGGAATCAGCATTTGGAACGACATAAAAACAAATAAATTCCCGATCATCAGCATAATAAAAGACTTCGTCCATAAAGTCTCTTTTGCTGCCTTTTCCACGCGCATCCCCCGCTTTCCATTTATCTTTTTTAAAGCTGTTTTCGTATAATTTTTATAGCTTAGACAAATTTGCTGAGTTGATTGGAGCGGAAATCAACTGATAGGTAAAACACAATTTATACGAAAAGAGCCTTTTTAAAAACCAGCTAACTATTTCGAATTACTAAATACTAACACAGCTGATTGGAAAAAGGAACGGAATTTTGCATCATATCAAGGCATGCAATTAAACTCAAAAAAAGAGAGCCTGATTAAGCTCCCCGCGTCACCCTTGAAGACTGCTTGTTTCCAGTACTCGCTTCAGAAATTGCAGTGTTCTTTCTATTATGATGTCCTGATCATTATCAAGCGTTGCCACATGATAGCTGTTTTCCATGGTGACTATTTCCTTAGCAGCAGATTTAATGCCTGTGTATATTTCCTGTGAATTGTAAGGAGGAACCACATGATCTTCTTTTGAGACAAAAATCAGCGCAGGACAAGTCACTTTATCTAAATCAGCTTTCACCTTTTTCATCAGTTCGGATATTTCACCAAGTGATTTAACCGGTGTCTTTTCATAGGCGAGTTCTTTTATTTCAGGATTTTTTATGTCTGAACCAATTGCATCCAAGAAACGGACATCCTCGAGGCTTGCTGCTGCCTCCATATCAGGAATCTCCACAGCTGCATTAATTGGGATGATCCCCTTAATCTCCGAATGGTTTTCGGCCATATACAATGTCAGGGTGCCGCCCATTGAGAGACCCGTAACGAATATCGTACTGCAGCGCTCTTTCAGCCACTGATAGCCTTCTTCAACCGAATGAATCCAGTCCTGATAGGTCGTTGTTTCCATTTCTTCATAATGAGTGCCGTGCCCCTTCAGCCGCGGACCGCAGACTGTAAACCCTGCATTGGCATAAGCTTCCCCAAGCGGGCGCATGCTTTGAGTTGAACCGGTAAAGCCATGAGAAACCAGAATTCCAATCTCATTTCCTTCAAAATAAAAAGGTTCTGCTCCTTCTAAAACCGGATATTTTACAGACATGTCCCTTCCTCCATTCAATAGAATACTTCCTGTTAAGAGACATTCTTTTCACATCCCTCTATCCCTCCTTGTTTGAAATTATTTAACATTTTTGTAAAACTTCGCATCCGGCCTTCAGAAAAACTTTTTTTCCAGACTGGTCTTGTTTATAATAGAAAGAATGAATAAAGAGTAATGCCCTATAGATGATAGCAAGCACTGCTAAGGGAAGTTTCGCTTTATTTTCCTTCCCGATATTATTAAAATAAGTACTAACTACATAAACAGAAAGGCTGATACCGGTTTGGAAAACAATTCAAATTTTATACGAACCATTATTAAAGAGGATCTGGAGTCGGGCAAGCGCAAAGAGGTCATTACCCGTTTCCCGCCTGAGCCGAACGGTTATCTTCATATCGGACATGCCAAATCGATTGTCATCAATTTCGGCCTGGCAGACGACTTTAACGGCAAGACGAATCTTCGTTTTGACGACACGAACCCGCTTAAGGAAGATCAGGAATTTGTGGATGCCATTAAAGAAGATGTTAAATGGCTTGGCTACGAGTGGGAAGAGCTTCACTTTGCTTCGAATTACTTCGAGGAAATGTATAAACGTGCCGTTCTTTTAATCAAGAAAGGAAAGGCTTATGTGGATGACTTAAGCCAGGAGGAAATCCGCCAATACCGCGGAACACTGACAGAGCCTGGAAAAGAAAGTCCATTCCGCAGCCGTTCAGTTGAAGAGAATCTTGATTTGTTTGAACGTATGCGGAAGGGTGAATTCGAAAACGGAGCAAAAGTTCTTAGAGCGAAGATTGACATGTCTTCACCGAATGTAAACTTGCGCGATCCGGTTATCTACCGTGTTTCACATGCAACTCACCATAATACAGGTGATACATGGTGCATCTACCCGATGTATGCTTTTGCCCACCCCCTTGAGGATGCAATCGAAGGAGTTACCCATTCCTTGTGCACCACTGAATTTGCTGACCAGCGCCCGCTTTATAACTGGGTTGTCTCAGAGTGTGAAATGGAAAGCACACCACAGCAAATCGAGTTTGGCCGCCTGAATATTACTAATACAGTAATGAGCAAAAGAAAATTGAAGCAGCTTGTAGAAGAAAATTATGTTGATGGCTGGGATGACCCGCGCATGCCGACGATTTCCGGTTTGAGACGCAAGGGTTATACTCCGGAAGCAATCCGTGAGTTTGTAAAAGAAACGGGTGTTTCAAAGGGCTCAGGTGCAGTGGATGAAGCGATGCTTGAGCATTTTGTACGCGAGGACCTGAAAATGAAGGCTCCGCGCACAATGGGTGTACTTCGCCCGTTAAAGGTTGTCATTACGAACTACCCGGAAGATCAGACTGAAATGCTTGATGCTGAAATCAATCCGGAGAATCCGGAAATGGGCATGCGCCAAATTCCATTCTCAAGAGAGATTTATGTAGAACAGGACGACTTCATGGAAGATCCGCCGAAAAAATATTTCCGCCTCTTCCCTGGCAATGAAGTCCGTTTAAAGCATGCTTACTTCATCAAGTGCAACGATGTCATCAAGGATGAGAATGGCAATGTTGTGGAGCTTCATTGCACATATGACCCTGAAACAAAGAGTGGAACAGGTTTTACAGGCCGTAAAGTGAAGGGAACACTTCACTGGGTGGATGCCAAGAGTGCCATTCCCGCTGAATTCCGTTTATACGAGCCTTTGATTCTTGACGAAGATGCCGATCGTAACGCTGAGGCAGACACAAATGATGCTCTTGAAAATGATCCCGAAGGAAAAACGTTCCTAGACTATGTGAACCCGAACTCACTTGAAATTGTTCATGGTTACATCGAGCCAAATATGAAGGATGTAAAAGCCCATGATAAGTTCCAATTCTTCCGCCATGGCTATTTCAATGCAGATCCTAAATATACAACAGCAGAAAAGCCTGTCTTTAACCGGATTGTTTCACTAAAGAGCTCATTTAAATTAAAATAGGCAATACGCCTGAGGGCTTTGTTTCCTCAGGCTTTTTTAACCGTTAACTGCCTTTCCGCTGAAAAGTATGGTAAGGTTCTAAAGTAAGCATTTACATAAGGAGGAATAGCATAATGTCAAATCAGCACGACCCCAATACATTACCGCCGAAAACATGTTCAGTAGACCGCATGGTTACAGTTAAAGAGGACGTTGAAAAGGTTCTTGCAGGAAAGAAAACAGCTACACGCCGCAACGGCCGCTATGCTGATGTTGGTGAAATCATGACACTTGAGGGACAGGATTTTGTTGTTGAAAAAGTGTATTCACAGTCTCTAGGAGAATTAACTGACGCAGACGCCCGCCAGGAAGGCTTCGAAAATTTAGAAGACTATAAGCATTCTATCCTTTCCATGCATCCGGGAATGCCTTGGCTTCCGCAAATGCGTGTATGGGTTCATGAATTCAGCGCAGTGAAGAAGTAATCTGCTGTAATGGACATATTGTACCGAATACTGCTGTATATCCATGTCAGCAGTGCCATTCTTTCTGTTGGCCCATTTTTTGTTCTGATCCCAATCGTCAATAAATTGGAAACAGCTCATCCCGGGGTCCAGCAGGCATATATCGGCATCTTCAGGACATCCGTCCGCCTTGTCAAGCATGCAGGACATGTACTGGTAGGCTCGGGTATCCTTCTAATCGTGAACAGCCACTGGGCTTGGACGACATCTTGGATCGTCGCTACCCTGGCAGTCATGGGAGGCTCAGTCTTTTTTCTCGCCCGGGCCTTCACTCCCGTCCTGAGGAAATTTGATGAGCCGGGAGCGGATCAGCTTTTCCTAATCAGAAAGCTAACCCGCTCCGTCTGGATCTATCTTTTTCTGTTAATGCTCATGCTTTGGTTCATGGTAGCCAAGCCTGTGCTTTGGTAGGAATAAAAAAACAAGCGCATATGATATGCGCTTGTTTTTTTTGCATGGATAAATCTATATTTCTGCTGTTTGATGCATTTGATTTTACTTTTGCTGGAGATGTGGTGTCTACCAGGGACTTTGATGCAGCATCTTTTCTCTTTTGATGAAGACGTGGCGTCTTTAATGGTGTTAAATGACCTCAGTTTGGATAATAAGAATCATCATTTCCAACAAACTCATCATTCCAAAAACCTCCCCGGAAAATCGGTCATTATCACTTCGACTCCAGCCTTATATAAAATTCCGCTGCGTGTTTCATCATTTACAGTATATACCCGCAGTGGATATCCTGCATCTATTGCTTTCCTTCCAATTTCGGATAGAGCAAACCTCTCTTCACAATGAATACTGTCTGCACCAATTTCTTTGGCGATTTCGAGTGTATTTTCAGGAATGCCTTCTATCAGATACCCAGTCTGGATTGTTGCATGAAGTTCCCGGACTCTCCTCAGGCTCTCCGCATTGAAGGATGAGATAATAACACGCTGTTCCAATCCATATTTAAGAATAAGGTCAATTACCATTTTTTCCATCCCGGGATAGTCAATCAAATCATTTTTCAATTCAATATTAATCAGCAGTTCGTTGCCCTTCATTACTGCCCATTGCAAAAGCTTCTCCAGATCAGGGATTATTTCTCCGGCGTTCACATCCGCAAACCAGCTTCCTGCATCAAGCTTCAGGATTTCTTCAAAGGTCATATCCTTAATATATCCGGTTCCGCACGTCGTTCTGTCCACCTTTTCGTCATGAATAATCACGAGCGTACCGTCTTTCGCCATCTGCACATCCAATTCAATGCCATCTGCTCCAGCATCCAATGCTGCCTGAAAAGCAGCCATCGTGTTTTCCGGAAAATGCCCGCTGACACCTCGATGGGCAAATATTTTTGCTCTATAACTCAACTCATCTCCTCCAATGCCAATACATACTCATTAATATTCTATTCTACGGCCGGCATCAAAATCATTTTTCCAACCTCAAATAGACGCTCAAGTTTCACTTCGCTTTCAATTGCCTTATAATGAAAACTATGAAACTTCTTTCTTCTTAGAACGTATAAAAAGAAAAGTGGAAGCGCTTGAGCTGGACAGTTCTCAAAGTACAAAGGTATAAATTCTAATTATTAAAAAGGTAATAGGAGTGAAATCTGTGGGAGTTCGATTGAGCAAGGGACAAAAAGTAGACTTGACCAAAACCAATCCTGGATTGCAGGTTGTAATGGCAGGATTGGGCTGGGATGTCAGCCATAATCAATCTCAATATGACCTGGATGCTTCAGCATTCTTAACAGGCGCATCCGGCAAAGTACAAAGTGACAGTGACTTTGTGTTTTATAATAACCCTTCCGGCGGAAACGGATCAATTCTATACAGCAGTGATAACAGAACGGGAGCTGGTGCCGGGGATGATGAGCAAATCCGCATCGAGTTGAATAAGGTGCCGCAGCATATCCATCGAATTGCGTTTACCATTACCATTCATGATGCCCAGATGAAAGGACAGAATTTCGGGCAAGTTTCAAATGCCTATGTAAGAATTTTTAATGCCTTGACAAACGAGGAACTGCTGCGCTTCGATCTTGGCCGTGATTTTACTGTTGAAACAGCCATCGTTGCTGCAGAGCTTTATCGGCACAATGGCGAGTGGAAATTCAATGCCATTGCAAGCGGGTTTCAGGGAGGATTAGCTGCCCTATGCCGCAATTTCGGTGTTTCTGTAGATGATGAGCCCGCTCCAAGTCAGCAGCCGTCAGTCGGTCAAAGTCAATTTCAGCAGCAGGCAACTTACGGACAGCCGTCTAATGGATTCAGCCCACAGCATAGCCAGCAGACTTACTCAGGCTACAGCAGCAGTCAGTCGTCTTTTGGGCAGCCTGTTAGTCAGACTACATATAGCCCTCCTCCATCCCAGCCACCTGCTATGGGAGGCCAAACTGATTTTGGACAGCCAGTACAGGCTCAATCCTATACTGATGGTAATATGGCTTGTACCCGCTGCGGATCCACTAACATCCGTACCGGCCAAAAGGGATTTGGACTTGGAAAAGCAGCGATCGGAGGACTCATCCTTGGCCCTGTAGGACTTCTTGGCGGATTTATTGGTAAAAATCAACTGAAGCTTACCTGTAATTCCTGCGGCAACTCATGGTCACCTAATCAGACGGATTATGCACAGTGGGCCAATGATCAAAAGCGCCGTGCACAGGAGCTGTTTACTCGATTCAAGAGCCAGGATGTCCTCGACGCCGTTGTTTCCTCATGCGCTCTTGTCGGCATGGCAGATGGAAGGCTTGATCCGTCTGAACGCCAAAAGATGATTGAGTTTGTGAACAGCAGCCAGGAATTAAAAGTATTTGATACCCAAAAAGTGATACAGCAATTCAATATGTTTGTCCAGCGGATTGAGATGGATCCAATCATCGGCCGGGCCGAAGCCTTCAAAGCAGTTGGACGGGTAAGAAATAAGCCAGAGATCGCCCGCCTCGTCGCCCGTTATTGTATCGCGATCGGTTATGCCGATGGGAACTTTGATCAAAATGAAAAACAGGCTGTAACTGAAATCTGCATGGAACTTGGGTTAAACCCGCATGAATTCCTATCATAATTTTCAAAGCTCTGCCATAATGCGGCAGAGCTTTTTTCATTTATTCCCTCCACCTCCTGAATATGCCGCATACAAAGTTCACATGCGGGTATACTCAAAAAGATAAGGGGTCTGTTATTTATAACTCAACAAGGAGGTAATATTTTGAAGGAAAGTTCATCAACTGAACGCTATATGCCCATGACATCCTCCACGAGCGGAATGATTGTAAACGAAGCAGATGGAGTTTTCTGCCTGACAGTTCAGATTGTTAATGTTTGTTTTGTACGAATATCAGAAAAGCCCGGCGACTGGGTTCTGGTTGACGCAGGCATGCCAAAATCTGCAGAGAAAATCATAGATGCAGCAGAAGAACTTTTTGGAGAGAACGCCAGACCGAAAGCCATTATTCTTACACATGGCCACTTTGACCATGTTGGCGCAATTATTGATTTGGTAGAGCGCTGGCAGGTTCCTGTCTATGCTCATACACTGGAAATGCCATTTTTGACAGGTCAGCAGGACTATCCCAAACCTGACGCGAGTGTTGA
This sequence comes from Cytobacillus sp. GQ23, assembly GCF_059758675.1. Taxonomy (NCBI): domain Bacteria; kingdom Bacillati; phylum Bacillota; class Bacilli; order Caryophanales; family Bacillaceae; genus Cytobacillus; species Cytobacillus sp. GQ23. The sequence continues at coordinate 65,330 of NZ_JCAXER010000013.1, read as the reverse complement.
AGGAGGACTTGTCGCAAAGATGTCCCCCACTTTCCCGCATGAAGGCATCGATCTCGGAACTCATGTTCAGGCCTACCCTGAGGATGGAAGTGTTCCCCAAATGGAAGGCTGGAAATGGATCCACACACCAGGTCATACTCCAGGCCACGTTTCCTTGTTCAGGGAATCGGATCGTGTGCTGATTGCAGGTGATGCTTTCGTAACAGTAAAGCAGGAATCCTTATACAGTGTCCTAACCCAGGAACAGGAAATCAGCGGCCCGCCCCGCTATCTGACGACAGATTGGGATGCGGCCAGGGCATCCGTACAGAAACTTGAAGCCCTTCAGCCGTCTGTCGCCATAACAGGTCACGGTATTCCCATGGCTGCCGCCGTATTAAGGGAGAGCCTCACCAGACTTGTAAATGAGTTTGATGAAATTGCCGTTCCAGACCACGGGAAATATGTGGACGGGGAACGCTAAATGTCTTTTGACAGCAGGTCCACTCTCTTGAAAATAAAAGGAATTGCCGTTTGAACGGCAATTCCTTTTCTATTTTTCATTTTCATAGGGGCCACTGGATTAATATTTAATGTCGAATGCCTAACTATGCCATTCGCTGCGACTGCATAGTGCCTTCTATCGGTGGTCCTATTTTTGCTGATTAGTTCCGTTTACAGCGACTTTTCCTCTCTTGAGTGGCTCTATTCCTACCCATTAGTTCCATCCCCGACAGCTCTCCCTCTCCAAGTGGCTCTAAACCCTGCTATTAGCAAGCAAGGTTCGCGCAAACCTCGTGGATCTTCCTTTTTTATGTTTAAAACAATCAAAAAAAGGAAGAGTATAAAAAAACGAATTTATATAGTTCAGGAGGTTCATATATGCATCTTGAAAATTTCGCAGGAAAAAAGATTCAAATAAAATTCAAGAACTTTCCAAATGATCTCGTCGGTTCCATTACAGGCATTTTTCAGCCCGATGAGTGGTACCTTGTTAAACTGATCAAAACAGAAAGCATGGGAATCTGGGTCGAGAACCCTTGCTTCAAACGGACAATGGTGCAAGATGAAGACGGCACCAACATTCCGGAAGAACAGCAAAAGGAAGAAGATTGCGTCACCCATTTTCTGATCCGCTGGGATTACATCAGCTCTGTCATTACTTTCCCGGACAGGGCCACGCTGGGTGTTGATAAAAAAGCCAAATTAATAGGTTTTCAGCCCACTTAATAGATAGAATTCCCCGGTGTCATTACACCCGGGGTTTTTTGTCTGCTTTACATTTGCCTTCTTCTATATGATTGTCCATGTCTTTACATTTTAATAGAAAAGTTAATCTTTATAGACTATGATATATTTACCGACTTTTCAAAAAATAAAACGGAGGCACACAAATGACAAAAAGAACCTGTATCATTACACGAGACTTGGAACCCGCTCAGCTTGAAAAAATAAAAGAAACCATTCCCGATTGGGAGTTCATTTCCGGCAAGGATTCCGCAAACTGGCAAAAGGAAATAAAAAAGGCCGAAGTTATCGCCGGATGGAAAAAGGAACTTAAAGAGATGGTCCTCGAGGGAAACAGCAAGCTCCGCTGGTTCCAGTCCTGGAGTGCTGGTGTCGACTCCCTCCCTCTTGCAGATATGGAATCACAGGGAATCCAGATTACCAGTGCAAATGGCGTGCATGCCAATCCTATTTCAGAAACGATTTTTGCTTTGATGCTGGGGCTTACCCGCAAAATCCATACATATGTAAAAAATCAGCAAGCTAAAATATGGCACCATTCCGGATTAAAGCTTGAAATACATAATAAAACCCTCGGCCTGATAGGCACAGGAGCCATCGGAAAAGAAACAGCCAAAATTGCCAAAGCATTCGGCATGAAGGTGATTGGAGTCCGCCATTCCGGAAAACCTGAAGAGTATATTGATGAAATGTATACATCCGGACAGCTCAACGATGTGCTTCCGCAATGTGATTATGTTGTCATTTCCCTTCCGCTTACACAGGAAACACGGCAGCTATTTGGAGCGGATCAGTTTGCCCTCATGAAGGATTCTGCCTTCTTAATCAATATTGGCCGGGGGGAAATTGTGAATGAAAGAGATTTGATCGGCGCACTGCAGAACGGCGAGATTGCCGGCGCAGGCCTTGATGTGTTTGAAAAAGAACCGCTTTCTGAAGACAACCCTTTATGGGAGCTTGATAATGTTATCGTTACTCCCCATACAGCCGGATCAACGGAACATTATAACAAGCGTGTGATTGAAGATATATTTATTCCCAATTTAAAAGAGTATATAGCCAGCGGGATACCAGACATTAATCGTGTTGATTATAAAAAGGGATATTAATAGAGAGAGCCTTGCGGATGCAAGGCTCATTTTTTATAAGCTACAATATAGAACCCTTCTTCTTTCGACCATTCCGCACAGAATATTTCTTTGATATTTTGGTAGCCTTCAGTTTTAATGGACTCTCTCAGCCACTCCCCATCTTTGCCCAGTAATGTCAAGCCGTCCTCCACTACCTCTCCTTCATCGATCAGCAAGGTTGAGGGATTCTTTTCATTCACATCAAGTTTCATCATTTCAGGAGTGACTGGCCCTTCTGTTTGGTATTTCATTACGCTTAAGCCTCCATTGGTTTCAAGATAAGCATATTTGACATCCTTCATGCTGAAAATTCCTTTCTGGCGCAGCATCGTCCTCAGCTGCTCCATTTCAAGGTGGTTTTTCTCCATCTCTCTTAAATCCAGATTGCCATCCTTGACCAGGATCGACTCCCTGCCCTTTAAAATCCTTCTGAATATATTCTTCTTTTTTGCCATAATTTCAATGATATAAATAAATCCTCCCCATAAAAGTGCCGAATAGATAACTTGAAGTGCAGTTACTTTTTCATCATAAATCGCTTCCTCAATAATCCCTCCAAGAACAACTGCATAAATAAAATCGAACGGGGTTACCTGTGAAAGCTCCTTCTTTCCAAGAATCCGGGTTACCGCTAACAACGTAACCAGCCCCACAGCCATTTTTATTGTTATTGATAAATACATCCATTCTCCTCCTCTCTCTATAGCCTCTCTATTCCCTTTAACGGTCTTTGAATACACCTTTTCCCCTATTCCACTTTTTGCAAAAAAAAGAGATCTCTATTTCAAGAGATCTCTTTACATATACTGGCTATTCTCTTTTCTCCGCTTCCTGAAAATTAAATCCTCCAATGCTCCTGAGCCTGAAAGGACACCTCCCACAATAAGAACCAGTCCAAGCAAGTGGTTCATGGTGATAATCTCACCAAGGATCAGCGCTGAGCCTGCCAGTGAGAAAAAAGTATTCAGATTCAAAAAAATACTGGCTTCTGCCGGCCCGATATTACGGATGGCTGTGTTATAAACCATATGGCCGACAGCTGTTGCCAATACGGCAGATGCGGCAAATGCAGCCCAAACATAGGCTGGGGCTTCTAATAAACCCTGAAGGCCGCCAGGTTCCATAATATTTGCCATGACAAACAGGATCACTCCTCCAAAAACCAGCATATAGCCTGTCAGCAATCGCGGATCAAGCGTTTTCGAAGCTTTGCTGATTACAATGAAGCTAAGAGCCTGTGAAAGAATGGACAGGAACACAAAGAAATCACCCGGAGTTAAGCTCGATATCCCTTTATTTCCGGAAAGAACAATAAAAGTCACGCCCGTACCGCCCAGCAGAAAACCAAGCACCTGAATGCCTGTAGGCTTATGGCGCAGCAGAATGGAAGACAGTATAGCTGTTAAAAGAGGACCCGCACCTAATATAAGCCCTCCGTTTACCGCACTTGTCCCCGTCAGGCCTATAGCCAATAAAAGATGGTGGCTGACCACACTCAGGAGGCCGCCAAAAATAATGTACGAGATTTCCCTTAAGCTCGGCTTCCTCACTTTTCCCATTATGCCTAATATTAAAAACACAGTTATGCCTGCAGTTAATATCCGTAGAGACGTAATCGAAACGGGAGGAAAATAGCTGACAAGAATCTTTATTATGCTGACATTTAATCCCCACAAAGCCATGATGGAGGTGAGGAGAATGTATGTTTTTATGTTCTTCACACCGATCCTTCTTTCCAAAAAATCCAAATTCATAATTTGTATCATTTTATCATATTTCAAATGGTAATATGTCTATTTAAAGCTTTAAAAAGTAAAAGTATACGGGAATGAAAAACGCACTTCTGGACAAAATAAACTCAGAGATGATAGAAAGATAAATAAAAAAGAAGGCTGCTCCATGCAAGCCTTCTTTAATTCTACTTCATTAAATCATGGTCCACATACCGCTCGCCGTTCAATTCACTGATTACGTTAATCGCAACTTTTGCACCGTCTCCGGCTGTAATGATTGTATGGACACTGACTCCTGCAATCGTTCCGGCTGCCCAAATGCCATTAACATTCGTCTTTCCGTCCGCATCAACATCCAGAACCGTTTTAATGCGGGGCTCAGTCCCTGCCTTTGTTTTCAAACCGGCTTTTTCGGCTAAACCAAGAGATACGCCAGCCGCTATGATCACGTGACTAGCTGAAAATGATTTTTCTCCTGCTGTAACTGTAAAACCGCTTTCAGTTTTTTCAATGGTTTCTACAGTTCCTTCTTCGAACTCTGCCCCAAACTTTGCAGCTTGCTTTTTGCCTGTTTCAATCAGATCCGGGCCAGTGATTTCCATAACGCCATAATGATTTTCAACCCATGCCCGTTTAGTCATGCTTTTATCATTATCCACAACCACTACCTTCTTGCCCGATTTGGCGGCAAATAGCGCAGCACTTGCACCAGCAGGACCTGCACCCACAATTAAAATATCAAACATCCATATTTCCTCCTTTGCACATTATTTAATTCTAGTTTATCCAGACTGATAAAAATTGTAAAATAATGTGATTGGAGGGAAATTACCCTAGTTAATCCTCATCTTTAATATCCAGGTCTTCCGGTATCGGCTCATTTAAAATTTCCTCCACCAGCTCCCTGTATTTTTCCACCTGCTTTAGATGGGCATTAAACTGTTCCTTGTAAACTAAATACTGTTCTCCGTCATAAATGGCGCGTATTTTCTTTTGCTGAATCAGGCTTTCTATATATGACTCAGGGTATGATAAATATTCTGCTGTTTCTTTAATGGTCAGATACATGCTTGTCCTTCCCTTTCTTTTTCCTTATAATATGATTTTACTAATTTCCTAGAAGACTCTGCTAAAATCATATAGAATAGAAGCTGTAAATAATGTGTATATTCAACCTGTATTTTCTTTTATTATACGCGAAAATTACTAATTTGACTGAATTACAGCTTTTTTCAGCCAAATAGAACAGGAGAAATATAAGCTAATGAATAAAAAAAAGTTATTGGGCTTATATATGATAATCAGCCTTATTTGGGTATTCGGAACTAATTACCTTTTGCATATGCTTGAACCTTCTTCTCTTGTCAATTTTCTATTCAGAGCGAAAGAATTTCTGTACATCACTGCTACAGGATGTCTGCTCTATTATTTTATAGGAAAACGAGATGAGCTTAGCGCCTCAAGAGAAGACGAAAAGAGGCTTTCCACTTTAATCAATTCCATGGTGGACTTTGTTAATTTTAAAGACGGTCAAGGCCGCTGGATTGAATCTAATGAATTTGGACTTAAGTTATTCAATCTCGAAAATGTTGATTATAAAGGCAAGAAGGATTCAGAACTTGCCGAGTACACTGATTTTTATGCTGATGCACTTCGCTACTGTGAAAAATCAGATGAAGAAACCTGGATAAACGGTAAGATTACCCGCATTGAAGAAGTTATTCCTTTGCCTGATGGAACAGAAAAAACGTTCGATACCATCAAAGTTCCACTTTTCCATGCCGACGGAAGCCGAAAGGGACTGGTCATTATCGGCCGGGACATTACAGAAAGAAAACATGTGGAAAAGCTTCTGGCCGAAAGCCAGCAGCAGTATAAATCCTTGTTTGAATATAATACCGAGATTGTCTTTATGACAGACCTTCAAGGCACCATCACAAAAGTAAATCCCCAATTTAAAGCCGTGACAGGATACAGCCCTGATGAAACACTGGGCAAAAGTATAGGTGAAATCATACCTGTCCCTTATAAAATAAAAGCCTTAAAAAATTTTACAGCCATCCTTGAGGATAAACAGCCAAAGATCTGTGAGTTTGATTTCACTCATAAAAACGGCAGCAAACTTACTATTCAATGCACGGCTTTACCGCTTATTGTGAACGGTCAGATTGCCGGGATTATCGGCTATGGGAAAGATGTGACCAAGCTCCGTCAGGCTGAAGAAAGACTGCGCCGCACTGAAAAGCTTTCAGTGGTTGGCGAGCTTTCTGCAAGTGTTGCACACGAGATCAGAAATCCTCTGACATCTTTAAAAGGCTTTGTGCAGCTTATGCAGCTGGAGGATGAAAAGCATCAGTTCTATTATCAGATCATGCAGGAGGAACTGGACCGAATCAACCATATTGTCGGCGAGCTGCTGCTCCTTGCCAAGCCTCAGGATATTTGCTTTACAAAAGCAGATGTTCAAAAAATCCTGTTCAATGTCATTTCGCTTTTAAAAACAGAAGCCACCATGCACAATGTCCAGATTGAATTTCTGTTAAAATCGAATGTTTATATGATTGAATGTGAACCAAATCAGCTTAAGCAGCTTTTTATTAATATCATTAAAAATGCCATCGAGGCATCTAAAGAAGGCGGCAAGGTAACCGTTACACTGCTGGAGGAAGACCAACAGCTGACTATCCTCGTTAAGGATAATGGCTGCGGCATGTCGGAAGATCGCCTAAATAGAATCGGCGAACCTTTTTATTCATCAAAGGAGAAGGGTACTGGTCTTGGACTTACCGTCAGTTTCAAGATAGTCCAATCCCATAATGGTTCCATTCATTTCAACAGCGAAAAAGGAAAAGGAACAGAAGCTGTCATCAAGCTCCCTGTAAAAAAACAAACACCTTCCACTGAAACTGGATTAACCGTTTAAGCAGCAAAAGAGCGATATTCAATCAAACGTTTGATTGAACATCGCTCTTCTTTTAATTCCCCTTAATCTCCAGCAGTTTCAGCCTCAAGTCATTTTCCATATTGGCCAGGTCGTGTTCTGCCTGCCGGCGTTTATTCCTGCCTTCTTCCTGGATTCTCAAGGTTTCTTCAAGAGTAGAAATCAGGTTCTCCTGTGTTTTCTTTAATGTTTCGATATCAACAAGGCCCCGCTCATTTTCGCGTGCCGTTTCAATTGTATTCACTTTCAGCATTTCCGCATTTTTCAATAGAAGATCATTGGTGGTTTTGGAGACCTTCTTCTGGGCTTCGACTGCATGGCGCTGGCGAAGAAGCGTCAAGGCAATAGCCACCTGGTTTTTCCAGAGCGGGATGGCAGTCATAATGGAAGACTGGATCTTTTCAACCAATGCCTGATTGGTATTCTGTATCAGGCGGATCTGCGGCGCACTTTGAATCGTGATTTCACGGCTCAGCTTCAAGTCATAAAGACGTTTATCCAGGCGATCGGCAAACTGGATCATATCGTTTACTTCCTGGAACTTCATTTGGTCATTTGACTCTTCCGCCCTCTTCTTCAGCTCGGGAATCGTCTTTTCATGCAGTTCCTCGAGCTTCAGTTCACCTGCCGCAATATAAACATTTAAGGCATGAAAATACTCTTTATTATTTTCGTAAAGCTTATCTAACATGACAATGTCGGAAAGAAGTGCATTCTTGCTTCTTTCCAATTTCACACTGATGCGGTCGATTTGAGCTCCTGTTTTCTGGTATTTGGACAAGACCTCCTGAACAGTACCGGAAATCTTTCCGAACATACGAGCAAAAAAGGAGGCTTTCTCAGGCTTCAGCTCATCCGGATTCACATCGCTGAATTTTTTCATCAGGTCATTAATGATCGTTCCCACTTCACCAACATCCTTTTTCTGAACATGCTCGAGCATGGTATGGGAGAACGATAACAGCTTTGATTGAGCTGGTGTTCCGTATGAGATCATCGCCTGGTGATTGGCCGGATCGATTTGCTTTGCAAGCTGATAGGCTTTTTCACGGTTTTCTTCCGGAATCACATCAATCAGTCTTGTCCGCTTTTCCGAATTCAGCGGCGATGAAACAGGCTGCTGATTTTCCCCAAAGGGATCTGCCAGCAAGTCATCCATTAAATCAGTGCTTTTTAACAGGGATGGTTTTTCTTCGTTCATTTTAATCTCCTGCTTTCATCATGAATTCTTGATTCTTTTATCTTTTCAATCGAATTCCTGGCAACATCAATCTCAAGATGAAGCTGATCAATATCTTCTGCTATTACCCGGTGAAGATCTTCCTCTATATGATGGGTAAGTTCGTCAAGAGTACGTCTCGTCTCCTGAAGGGACTGATCCAGTTCACGCGATTTTCTTGGCTGGGAAGACAGAAACACATACTTTTCCGCCAGCTCCACAGCCGAATCCAAATGGGAAAAATAAAACTGCTCCGCTTGATAAAACCGTTTCGGCTCACTTCTGGTCAGTCTGTAAATTCTCCTCGTCACCCTCATGAACTCCATGCGCTGCTTAAGCGTCGGGAGGTGCCGTATGGAGAACATCGCTTTATGCAGACGGGTTAATTTACGGCGTGCCTCATCAAGATTTCTCTTTATATATTGGTATTCCCTTTTCTTCAATCCATGCTTTTTCAAAAAGCGGCGGCGCTGAATCAATCCTCCCGCCCAATAAGTGAGCAGGCCGGCTCCAGCCCCATAAACCCCCGACAGAATAAATGTTTGCCCGAAAGCAAAGTAACTGGCCAGCCACACACTGACAGACAATGGAATTGATGTCAGCAGGCGAAAAGCAAATGCTAAAAAGGAATTCATATTTATCGACTCCTACTCATAGTCCTACTTATTAATACGTAATTCATAAACCTAAAGTTTCATCCACAGACATCTTTCAGCAAAAAAGGCATATATCCTTAAATCTATTAAAACACTTTTAAAAAACTTCTCAAGTTATACAATATAAAATAACACGCTTACCCGCCATAGACCACAAAAGTAATCCTTCCTAAGACCTGAGACGTATATTCTGTAAAAAAAGCACCTGCGGAAATTTCCGCAGGTGCTTTTTGGTTATTTAACCGCCAGTGCACGCTTGCCCATGGCATTATAAATCTTAATGAACTTCTCTTTTGGCATTTTGTCATCTTTTTTAACAGCTTCACTGTCATTGAAATAAACATAATTCGCATCCACACCGGTTACAACAATACAGTGCAGAGGCCTCGGGGCACTGATCGTTTTGCCGGCAGGCGTTTTCCAGGTTCTATTCGCAGGCATTTCATGGCTGATGGTAAACCAGGCCAGTACAGGGCTGCCCTCTGAAACAGCCTTTTCAATTTCTGAGAAATCTTTTCCGGTCAGATTCACACCACCTGGACGATACTGGTCAAGCAGCTTTTTCAGCGGCCCCGGGTTTATCGTATGCCCGTTGCCAAAAGGAGTTCCAACAAACCCGACATCAGGATCCCCCCAGGTTTTAATTGATCCGTCTGCATTTCTTACAAGCTTAGTTGAGTCATAGGGCATCTTATTTGCAAGTGTCGTTTTACTGACATTGACCCCATAAAATTTCAGTGCCATCGCAAGTGATGTTACTTCACATCCGCTTGGCAGTTCCGGCCGCTGGGCAATGAGCGGCACATTGATCTTGGACAAGCGGGCATCACTGGCTGTCACAAAATCACCGCTTACATAACCCGTGCTGCCATTGTAGGAAATTTTATACCAGCCATTGCTTTCCTTATGTATAACATTCAATATAGATCCGTTCTTTAAAGACCCTATTCTCCCGTAATTGGTACCCGGGCCTTTCCGGACATTTAATGAGGTGGCATTCACACGGTAAAGCTTTTCATTTGTTTTAATATATTGGGCGCTGACGTAGCCAGTTTTGCCATTGTAGTTAATTTTGTACCAGCCGCTTGCAAGACGTTCAATTACCTGAATACTGCTGCCTTGAGCCAGGCTCCCAACTCGGCTGTAATTTGTCCCTGGACCGGAGCGGACATTCAGACTTGTTGCATCCACTGTGTAAGAATAGGAAGCTGCTTCTGCCACTGCCTCGTTTGAGAAGCTTGGAATTGACGGTGACAATACTCCTCCTGCCAAAATAGCTGCTGCAACAGTCCCTTTTAATATAGCTCTGTTTCCATATGAACCTTTTAAAATTGCCATACACTTTCCTCCATATCCCTTATTTTATCTGTCGAATTTTGCGGACTACTCTAAAAATAAAGATTCGCAAACTTCAAGTCTACATCTTTGGGACTGGAAAAATTTTATTGAATCTATTGAATCAGTTTGAATCTGCTTATTTACCGAAGTCAGTATATTTGGCATCTGTAAATCTTCCCCTATGAAAATGTTTAACTATAAAAAGCAAAGGGAATAATCTCTTGTACCAATTGACACCTTGGAGGAAGCATAATGAATAAGCACTATTTTTATATAGTTATTTTATTAATAGGATCGATTGCATTTCCTTCGTCAGGATATGCAGAGAATCCGATTGGGAAGGAAAACAAGGTTGTGATGATTTCTTTTGATGGAATGAGAAATGATCTGACAAAAGAGTATGTAAAGGACGGCAAACTTCCTCATATTAGGTCTCTTATGGAGAACGGAGTGGCAGCCAAGGGCTCCAAAACTGTAACCCCCTCGCTGACAGCACCCTCTCATGCGGCAATTGCTTCAGGTGCTGCTCCTTCAGAAACCGGCATGGTGAGCAATAAATGGCAGGATCCCAACAAGGAATTGGCCAATGGAGAAAGCGCATTTCATCAGCCGCTAGATAAAAGCCCTCTTTGGGCTGAAGCCAAAAAAAATGGGAAAACAACAGCCACTGTGCTGTTTCCCGGGTCAAATCCTGATGCAGGCGGACAGGCGGATTATGCAGTTTACTATGGCGAAACCTGGGCAGACAGCTCTCAGGACAAGCTTCAGTTCAAAAAAACAGAAAGCTGGAAGCACACTGAGGACAGTTTTAGTCCTATGAAGGAAGCTATAGTGAAGCTGCCATTGAAAGAAACAAAAAATAAAGTGATTTATATATTAGCTTTAGACACTTCGGATGATGGAAAAACCAACTATAACCGCTTTATTTTTTCAGAAAACCGTTCGGGAGACTCCGATGATATCATTGTCAATGCCAATGAATGGGGGTCAATTCCTGTTGAAGCTGATGGTGAGTCTGCAGGATTCTGGTTCAAGCTGAAGACTGATGCCAGTCTTGAGAACGCAAGTATTTACAGGACTGCAGTTACGTCAGCCCTCATTAAAGGTCCAGAAGGATTTGAAAAGGACCTGATATCGGAATTCGGCTTCTTTCCCGTCCAGGATGATACAAAGGCTTTTGAAAAAGAGTGGATTACACGTGAAGAGTACGAAGAAATCAGTTCGCGTTTTGTCCGCTGGGCAACGGACGTGTCACTTTATATTAAAGAAAAATACCAGCCAGATCTGCTGATGTTTTACACACCTCAGATTGATCATGAATCACATCATTTTCTGCTGACAGATCCGCGGCAGCCCGGGTATTCAGAGGAAAATTCACAAATACATTCAAAATACATTGAATGGGCCTATAAGCTTGCAGATAAGGTTGTGGGGCAAACGATGGAAAGCCTTGGCGAGGAAGACCATCTTTTTGTGGTATCCGACCACGGCATGGAGCCCGTCCACACCATTCTGGCTCCAAACACTCTTTTGAAAGAAGCAGGTCTATTAAAGATTGATAAAAAAGGCAGAGTCGATGAGGAGAACTCCAAGGCAATGGCTGTAGCCAGCGGATCTGCTGCCCAAATTTATCTGAATGAAAAACTCAGTAAAAAAGAGAAGAAAAAAGCTGCTGGCCAAATAGAGAAGCTCTTTAGCGAATATAAAACCAAACCCGAATTTAAGACAAAAATCCTCAAGGGCTATTTAAGTGAAGCCGGTGATTACCTCACCGAGGGAAATTTCAGCACTTTTAATCAAACAGCACAGAAAATTTCCAATTACCTTTTTAGGAAAGAAGAAAAGCCTTATCTGATTGCCTATAGGTATAAAGCTGAGAATAAGCACCCTAATCAGGGAGACATATTGCTGCTAGGATCGAGGGGTTATATGATGGGCAGCAGCCTAACAAGCCCCCATATGCCGACAATCGAACTCGGCAGCCATGGCGGCAACCCTGAGCGGAAGGAACTAAAGGCTGTGTTCTTTGCACAAGGTCCTTCTATTAAAAAGGGCAGCCCAATCGGCTCAATTACCACACTGGATATTGCCCCGACCGTTTATAAACTGCTGGACATCCCGGCACCTGACTTTTTAGAGGGCAAAGTTTTAAAGGATGCTTTGAAATAAAAACAAGGCCTTGCTATGTGCAGCAAGGTCTTGTTTCATTTTTGAATCTATGGGTTTGACCATTTATTTCAGAATCGATCTAAACCTAAATCAAAGGGGCAGTTCCCAAGTCTCTCCGACTAAATCTTTCCCGAAACTATGATGTTTTTCCTCATGGACAAGTTTAAAGCCCTTTTTCTGATAAATATGGCGGGCTTCTTTAAGAACACTATTTGTCCATAAGACAAGTTTTTTATAGCCAACCCTTCTGGAAAATTTAATACATTCTTCTACTAATTGCGACCCTATACCAAATCCTCTGGCCTTTGGATCTACAAATAATAAGCGAAGTTTAGCCGTATCTTCACTTCCTTCAACAACAAAGACAGAGCCGACAATTTCACCATTCATTTCGGCTATCCAGCATCGTTCCCGCTTAGGATTAAAGTTATTGATAAAATCCGCTGCTATTTGTGATACCAGCGCCTCAAAACTCTCATCCCACCCATATTCCTGAGAATACAGGATGCCATGTTTATGAACAATCCAACCCATATCACCAGGTTCATGCTGTCTAAGGAAATAGGGACCGGAAAATTTAAGATTTCCATTTTTACTGAGCAATCCTTCAACTGTTCTCATAGCGTTCACTAATTGCTGCCGTTCACTTTCTGACAGTTCTTGAAGAAGTTCGGCTATTTCCTTGTATGATCTCTCATTAATCAAAGAAAACGCCTTTTCCCCTTCCGGAGTAAGTATCAGGATACGCTGTCTGGCATCTGCGGCAGAACGCTCTTTTTGCACAAGACCTTTCTCTTCAAATCGGGCTAATATGCGGCTTAAATACCCTGCATCCAAACCAAGATCACGAGTTAAATTGGAAGCTGCAGGATTATCATTATTAGCAATCTCAAATAGTATCCTTGCTTCAGTCAGAGTAAAAGGGCTATGTAATAATCCCTCGTGTAAAGCTCCTATTTGTCTTGTAATAAAACGATTAAAATGCCGAACAATATTGACTTCTTCTTCAAATGAAAAGTTTGACAACATAGTCACCCCTGAGAATATATTTGCTTTTATCAAAAATTATATTTTTATTAGTTGACTTAGTCAAATAAATTCCCAAAATCATAGATGAGATTTTAAACAAAAACGTCCCTACTATTAAGTAGAGACGGTTAGCTAACAATTTGTCCTCAGGATGATCTGCTTGCACTGTCGGCCAAATTGATATTAAGCCGTTTAATTATCTTTTAACCTGACCATACACTTCACATCTTTATCATTAAAATACCATTCGACGCAATAGCCATTAGGATCAATGTCAGAATATGAAATAAGTGTCTCAGAAGCTGTTCCTATACTATGTGGATTCGTTTTAAAATCCAAAATGGTAATGGTCCTGTAGTTGCCTCTTTTAATAATGAATGATTCACATTCTTTATTTTCTTCACCATCTTTTTCTAATTTTTCGGCAGCTGCTTTGTACAGAATCATACCTTTTTCCGGCCTTGATAAACCAAAGTACCTTCTTTCTTTTGAAAAAGGAATCATTTTATGAAGTTCCTGGTGAGCCTCCAAAACTCCATTTGGAAATGACTTAGCAGTTACACAATATATGTTAATGTCTTTTTCAATATAAAGTGTTTCCATTCTGTGTATTCTACCTCCTTTAACATAAGTGTATTAGGAAAGCACAAGCCTAGTCCCCAATCTCCCAAGCTGGATTCCAGACGACTTCCCACAAATGACCATCAGGATCCTGGAAATATCCAGAATATCCTCCCCAAAAGGTATCATGTGGCGGAACTGTAATCACCGCACCAGCTCCCCTTGCTTGTTCCATTACACTGTCGACCTCTTCCCTACTCCCTACATTGTGGCCAATCGTAAATTCAGTTGGACTTTTCGGTGTCTGTTTTATGCTTGTGTCATGTGCGATATCTTTCCGTTTCCATATCGCAAGTCTTAACCCGGATTGCAAATCAAAGAATGCAACAGCACCATGCTCAAATTCTTGTCCTATGATTCCTTCTGTCGGAAGCCCAAGTCCAGCCTGGTAAAATTTCAAGGACCTCTCCAAGTCATCTACACCGAGGGTTATTACTGATATTCTTGGTTTCATAATTAAAATCAGCCTCCTCAATCCACACTTTAATAGCCATAAAAAGCATCTTTTTTAATATTTTTTTTTGAGATACTATTATTTTGTAAGTAACCAGAGAGTGTATCCGCCATTGACTTTGGCCCTGCAATCAGATATTGAGCATTGTTCTGATAAAGGTTAAGCAGCTTATCTATCTCCTCCTGCAAGTTATCCCTAGAGTCAAGATAAGCGGTACTTATTGAGGCTTTGTTAGCATCAAGTTCAGCTTTAAAAATATAAGATTTTTCACTATCCATATAGAGGAGGTGCATTGGCTCCTTATTGCTATGACCTTCTGCCTCAATTTGTTTTATGATGGATCGAAACGGTGTGATTCCGATTCCTCCAGCAATAAGGACAGCAGGCCGATCATCGTTTACATTAAATGACCCTAAGGGGCCAGACATACCAATAGTCATTCCCTGTTTTAGCTCTAACATTGCCTTCTTAAAATCACTTGGGTTATCTTTTATTTTCATTGTCAATTTTACAGCATTCTCACTTGGAGCAGCTGATATTGTAAATGGTTTAGTAGGATTTTTGACTTTTTTATGAGTAATACTAAACAACCCATGCTGCCCTGCTTTCCATGTTAAATCTTTTTCTTTTTCAAATACAAAGGTATATACATCTTCAGATTCTTTACAGCTTTCTATAAATACTAATTTTCTTTTTTTAAATACTGCAATCATATCTTTGAAAAAACTCATCTCAATATCTCCTCTTAGCCCTCATATATTTTCTAAGAGCCGCAATATATTTTCTATTTCCTCCAGAAAGTTGTACAGTCTGCCTTGTCTTTCATATTAAAATCAATCATTTTCTCAAGCAGTGTGTAGTCTACCGGACTTTTCCAAGGGATACGTATGATCTCCTTTGTGTAACCATAGCCGGCATTTACAATGTCATCCTCTACATGAGCAATCGTTACACTTTCAGGAGCGACAGCTAAATGCTTTTTAGATAGGCTAAAGCCAATAATATATGTGCCATGATCTGTAAACATTGGCTGATTCCATTTAATTTCTTTATGTAATTTTGGATATTTATCTGTTAACCAAGTAAATACTTCTTCCGTTCTTTCTCTGTGGAAAGGGTCATCAATCCCAGCTAAAAATTCAGCAAAAACCTCCAAGCTATTCCCTCCTAAAATGAAAAGTTTCGTCTTATATTTCCTCTAACATTTTTTTAAGCTCTTCAACCTTATATGTCCAGCCATACTTCGCACCATTGAACGCTTGAACATCTTCACTTTCAAACCCAGTCTGCTTAAGATGTACGTAAGTTGTTCCATCCTCTTCTTTCAATGTCCATGTGACTATCGTGTTTACTGGCCCGCCTACCCATGTGTAAGATAGCTTATTAGGCTTGTCCACTACCAATACTTCACTATCAACAATTAAATCTATATCCTTATTTCGAAACTGGCATTTATATCCTACAATTGGCCTGAAGTTATTTTCCATTACCCATTGCGCCAGGGTATCCGAATGCGTTAAAGCATCCCAAACCTTATTGATGGGGCTCTTAAATTCAAAGTCTAATGATATATCCGGCATTTTCTAATCCTCCAATAAATTCTTAAGTAATATCGCTCTTTCATTCCAAAAACTTTCATAAAAGGATAACCAGTCTTTCACTTCCTGCAAGGGAGCTGGATTTAGCCGGTACTTTGTTTCTCGGCCTATCTTACGGTTGCTAACTAAATCTGCTTCTTTAAGGATAGCCAAATGTTTAGATACAGCAGTCCGGCCCATTTGAAAATGAGCAGTCAGTTCGTGAAGAGGCAGCTCTTCAGCACCAGCCAGCAAATGTATTAATGTACGTCTTGTTGGATCTGCAATAGCCGCAAAAACATCATGCTTTTGGTAAGCAGTGTTCAAAATCCTCCCCCCTCTTAAATATAAATGACACTATTTGGTGTCCTAAATTATATGACACCAAATAGTGTCCAGTCAACAGTTAAATGTATAATTGAACTTACACTTATCAAGCTCTTTTTCCTGTTTATCTATTCAATATAAAAGGCTCTTTTCTAAAAGATTGTTGTTTTGGTTTATGAATTCTGTCCATTGATTGCAGCGAAGGGATGCTCAAGTGTTCTGCGGGGCCTCACCTGTCCCGCTACTCCCGCAGGACATTGTAAATGTTTCCTTGAGTACACACCGCACGAAGAAAATGCGTATGCATTTTCGAGGATCTCGCACCTTCCGCTGCAATCAACTCAATAAATCTAATATAAATAGCAGCAACCTTTGACAAAACAGCCAACGAAAAAAGACTGAACCCGTATGGATTCAGCCTGAAATAGTATTTGATAAAACTCATTTGATACATATATGACATCCCGCTGCTCATCCCGAAAACTGGAAGGAGTAAATATTTGTTTTACCCTTTCCATTCCAATCCCGCGACCGCTTCACAATGCATTGTCTGAGGGAACATGTCTACAGGCTGCACTTCGATGGTTTTATATCCGCCTTCCTCCAAAATACGCAGATCACGTGCCAATGTTCCCGGATTGCAGGATACATAGACGACTTTCTTTGGCTTCATGCTTAAAATGGTTTGTAAAAGTGCTTCATCACAGCCTTTTCGCGGCGGGTCAACGACCAGTACATCTGCAGTGTTCCCCTTTTTATACCATTCTGGAATTACTTCCTCTGCTTTCCCGACTGCAAACGAAGCATTTGTCATCCGGTTCAGATTTGCATTCCTTTTTGCATCCTCAATGGCTTCCGGCACGATTTCCACACCGAATACCTCTTTTGCTTTCTGTGCCAGGAAAAGAGAGATGGTACCGATTCCGCAGTAGGCATCAATAACCTTTTCTTCACCGCTCAAATCCGCATATTCCAGTGCTTTCTCATACAATACTTTCGTTTGCTCCGGGTTCACCTGATAAAAGGAACGGGCGGAAATTGCAAATTGAATATCCCCGATAAAGTCATAGATTACTTCATCGCCCCATAGGATTCGTGTGACATCTCCCATGATCACATTTGTCTTCCGTGAATTCACGTTATGGACAATAGATTTAACACCTTCAATGCTTGATGCAATCTCGTCCACAATTTTTTGCTTATGCGGAAGCTCGTTCGTCCTTGTAACAAGGACAATCATTACTTCGCCTGTCACAAGCCCATAGCGCACCATCACGTGGCGGAGCTCACCTTTATGCCTGCCTTCATCATAAGCACGGACACCATAGCGGCCGCATATTTCCTTTACCTTCTGAACAACCTCATCATTTTTTTCCTGCTGGATAAGGCATTCCTTCATATCAATGATCTGGTGGGAGCGCTGCTGGTAAAATCCTCCAATCAGGCCGCCCTCCTGCTCACCAATCGGCACCTGCGCTTTATTTCTGTAGCGCCAAGGATCTTTCATGCCGAGAACCGGATGTACCTTGACACCTTCAAGCTTCCCGATTCTTTCCAGTACATCTCTAACCTGCTTTTCCTTAGCGAGAAGCTGGCCTTCATAGCTCAGGTGCTGCAGCTGACATCCGCCGCACTCTTTATAAATCGGACATGGCGCTTCTACCCGGTATGGGCTGCTTTCATAGGTCTCAATCAAGCGCCCAAATCCATATCCCTTATTCACCTTTATTACTTTGACTTTTGCTCTCTCACCCGGAAGGGCATCCGGCACGAATAGCGGGTAGCCGTCAACCTTTGCCACTCCTGCCCCTTCATGGGTCAAATCCTCAAATGTCACATCTATATAATCATTTTTTTGCACAGGTAATGTTCTGCTCATCATATTCTTCCTTTTCAGCTTAATTCCGTGACCTATTTTGACTAGACAGATTGTATCACAAAACAGGGGTAAATACGAAATGGATATCTATTAGACATAAGACCTGTATATCCTGCAGCATGCCAAATTTGCAGATTTACCTTATCTATTCTATTAGCACTGTTCGCAATTACATTTGATTTCGAAAATAAAAGCCCGCTCTGTTATAGAGCGGACCTTAGATTATTCATGAGAGCTTTCCCAATCTGTCGGGCGGTCTTCCTCACGAATCTGATCAATTGGGACAAATACTTCCAAATGTCTGTACAGGTTTACGAATTCGGCAGGAAGCAGCCCGCCAAATTCACCATCAAGGTTGAGCTGTACTTTCTCCTTGGATTGCACTTTAATGCGGTTTGCCTGCGTGTAGATGACGTTCGGATCCTTTACATGCTCACCCCGGACTGCCATTGTCGCGATCCGGATAAAATCAGCGAGATTGGTTTTCTTTAAGATCAGCAGGGAAAATAGCCCGTCATTAATACAGGAATCCGGAGCAAGCTTTTCAAACCCGCCAACTGAATTTGTCAGACCGACTAGGAAAAGCATGGCTTCACCTTCAAAGATTTTCCCGTCAAACTCGATGCTGACTTCGGTTGAACGGAAGGAAGGAAGCATTTCAATTCCCTTAAGGTAATAAGCAAGCTGGCCAATCATGGTTTTAAGCTTGCTTGGCACCTCATAAGTCAGCTCTGTCAGCCTGCCTCCGCCAGCAATATTAATAAAATATTTATCATTTATCCGGCCAATATCAACAGGAATGGTATCCCCTTTTACAATAATATCTGCTGCCGCTTCCACATCTCTTGGAATATGGAGAGCGCGGGCAAAATCATTGGTGGTGCCCGTTGGGATAATGCCTAGGCGCGGACGGTAATCCTGTTCAGCAAGTCCATTGACAACCTCGTTAATCGTTCCGTCTCCGCCTGCTGCGACAACCAGGTCAAATCGGCGTTCAACAGCCGTCCGGGCAGCTTTAATTGCATCGCCTTCACCTGTTGTAGCATGACATGAGGCTTCATAGCCAGCCTTTTCCAGTTTCTGCAAAACCTCTGCTATATGTCTTTTAAAAATTTCCCGGCCTGAAGTCGGATTGTAAATAATTCTTGCTCTTTTCATAGACCATCATCCTATTATTGAAATATCTAAACTTAATCCTTCTGGTTCCATCTTTTTACATCATATCTAATAGTCAAAGGCATATCAATTTTTCACTGCCATCCGTATCTATTCTATTCACTTCCCGCTGTTTTCACAAGTAGTCAGATGCACAAATGAATTATACCCTCATTAAACAAAAAAGTATCGTAATTAAGTTATATTTCTTGGCCAGGTGGTCTAAAATCAGCATTATTCCTTTTTCAGGTCCTGCAGAACCAGGCTTTTAACATAGTCAATAATCGTCCTGTATGGATATTCCTCATTGATTACTCTATGAAGCATCGCCCCATCCATAAAAGTCCAGAACAACCCTGCTATATGGTTGGGATCTGCATTGGATCGGAATTCCCCGTTGTTCTGTCCTTCCTCCAAAATATCTGTTATAAGGTTTAAAAAGAACTTCTTTCCGCGCTCATTCAGGATACGATTGAGGTTCTCATCTCTTGAAGAATGCAGCGTAAATTCCAGCTGCACAGTTATTCTATCCTTACGCTCCTGGCTGAATGGGCTCATATCCCTATACAAGTCAAACAGATATTCAAATTTCTCTTCCGCGGAGTAAAGCTTGGATATATTCTCTGTAAGTCTTGCGTTAGCTGATTCTGTCTGCTCATTCAACAGCTCCAGATAGATTTCTTCCTTGCTTTTAAAATAATTATAGATAGCTCCCTTGCTGATTCCTGAATATGCGACAATATCATCTATAGTCGCTGCCTGAAAACCTTTTTTGGCAAAACAGGCCAAGGCTCCAGACAGGATTTCCTTCTTTTTTTTGCGTTTATATTCTTCTGATACAATAGGCGGCAAGTCTGTCCCTCCATGGCATTTGATTTATTCTATCAGCAGCACTTCCGGCTGATTTCACTTCTTTTCAGAACTTCTTCTATATACAGGCTTGCATGCTCACTCGTGATTTCCGCTCCTTCCTCCGCCAATCCCGCTTTTTTCAGATCCTCTTTTATTTTAGCGAGAAATAAATCTCTGATAGCTGCCGAACGGCACGGCTGTATCTGTTCTGCCAAATCCCAAATCCATTGCTCAAGATGGACACTCTTGCTCTTTTTTTGCATTTCCTGCGGAACCTTCCTTCTTCCCATATCTCCCACTCCCCAGGCATTTTCTTTAAAATAAACTGATCGGTCTTTTTAATTGTAAGTATTTTTATGAGAATTTTCAAATTTTTAATGTTAAATTGCCATGTGCTACGCTCTAATCGATATAATGCTAAAGCTATAAAATAAAAAAACTCCTAACTTTCGTTAAGAGTTACTCCTGATCTATTTGGCTTTTCTCCCGGTACATGGTTACTAATCCCCCGATGAGCATAAAACAGGCAAAGGAAAACGGAAACCAGCGCTCAAACCAGGAGGCTTTAGGAGACTGCCCGCCCTGTTCCTTAGCTTCTTCAGGAGCTCCTCCTGATATTTGAGCCATAACCAGATTGGTAAAGTCCTCTTCTCCCGTCATTGCAGGCAGAGAGTCCTCCTCCTCGTCCATCGCTTCGAGGTATACTTCCAGACATTCATCACATATATATAGATGATCTTCATAGAGTTCACGCTCAGGTTCGGTAAGCTCATTTTTCACATATTTCCGCCAATCCTCCATTGAGAAATGCTCCATGAAAATCATCTCCTTCCAATGTTTTTCTCTCAGGGATTGCTCTAAAACACCAAAAAATATCCTGCTGGGATTATTCTTAGCAAACATATCCTTATAACTATTCGGATAACCTGCTTCCTTTTTGAGTGCCGACACAATCATAATTTAGCGCATGGAATAATTCAATACCTTTTTTAATAATCTCCCACTTATAAAATACATGATTTCCCAATCCTGATATTATAGATAATGATTAATTCTCCCTTTTCACTAAACCATTATATGGTAAACTGTAATCAATGACTACATACCGAGGAGGCTAGTAAAAAATTTTCGAGTAATGGACAACTCTAATAAACAAGTGAATATATTGATGAAAAAGGATGAATACGATGACTTTTCTTATTTACCTGGCAGCTTACTTAATAGGATCAATTCCTACTGCCTTATTGGTAGGCAAATATGCCTTTGGAATCGACATACGTGATCATGGGAGCAATAATCCCGGTGCAACGAATACCTTAAGGGTACTTGGCAAAAACGCAGCTATCGTGGTGCTGCTGGTGGATGTGGGAAAGGGTGCTGCTGCTGCGGCATTGCCTGCCATTCTAAACGCTGAGGCTGATCCGCTAATAGTCGGGATGGTCGCGGTTGCCGGCCACTGCTTTCCGGTCTTTGCAGGATTCCGCGGAGGAAAAGCCATCGCCACTACAGCCGGAGTATTGCTTACAGCAAATATTTGGATGTTTTTAGCCGCCTATATTTCTTTTATCGCTATCATTTTCCTAACGAAGTATGTATTTTTCGGCTCTTTATCTGTGGGTGCATCCTTGCTTATCTATTCCTTATTTACTGAAGGCACTGAACATGAACTTATCTTTTCTATTTTTCTATTATTCCTGATTTTCCTGCATCGTTCGAACATTAATAACTTTTTTGATCATAATGAGCCTAAATTCAATGATAAGCGCTTAAAAGATGACCGCATCCCTCCAAGAGATGATAAAAAGCGGGCCTGATCAAAACCCGAATCCTAGATTCGGGTTTTTTATTATTTTTCACATGAAAGCAGCTCATTAAGCAAAACCTTTGAATAAAGTGCGTTTAAAGGAGCTTGCATTATGTTCTTGATTATAAAAATAGCGAGTCTTTACTTACTCACAATTATGATTATGAGACTGATGGGGAAATCAACGATTATCCAGATGACCCCTTATGACCTTGTCGCCATCATTATCGTTGGCACCGTTGCTTCAGAGCCTCTCATCAGCACAAAATACTGGCCGACATTAGCAGCATTAGCAATACTTGTGGGCCTCCACATCCTCTTCTCCTATTTAACTTTAAACCAAATTGGCAACCGGTTTTTTCTTGGTGAGCCGACGATGCTGATAAAAAATGGAGAAATCCTTGAAGACAATCTGGAAAAATCCCATTTATCCATGTCTCAGCTGCTGTCCATCTTAAGAAGCAAAGGATATCCAAAAATTGCTGACGTTGATTACGCTATTCTCGAGCCAATTGGTGAAGTGAGCATCATACCCAAAGTGGCTAATACGCCTGTGACCGTCGAACATTTAAAGATTTCTATCCAGGATGAAGGCCTCCCGATTGCGGTGATTGTTGATGGCAGAATCCAGTTGCGCAATCTCCAGCTGCTGGGACAGACTAAAGATTGGCTGTTAGAGCAGCTGCGGCAAAACAATTTGAATGAGAAAGAGATTATGTATGCATATGTAAATGAAAAGTCGAAGAAATTGAATATCAATAGACGCAAATAGTTTCTAAACAGGTTTATTGATTGAAATTTAGGGTACTTTATATGAGTTGTATACCAGAAAAATAAAAATGCTTAACTATACATATCAATATCAGGGGGTAATGGTATGAAAGAAGAAGGTCTAGTGCTTGAAACAAAAATTGATGGTTTTCATTTTAATTGGGACCTGGAAAAAGGTCAGTTTAATTTTGAAGGGGAAGACTCAGTCCTCTTTTGGATAAGTTCCGCCATGAAAAGCTTTTTCGATACTATAGAAGAGATTTCAGGAAAAGAAACCTCCAGTCTTGTACTTGAGACCGCCGGCTTCAGACAGGGATTAGTGGTAGGCAAGTTTTTTAAAGACATGAACCTGCCTATAGAAGAAGTAGCTAATATCATCCCCAGAATATACGCGTCGGCAGGCTGGGGGAATTTTATCATCTCTGAGGTTAATCCCGCTGCCAACACTGCCAGGGTCAGAACGGTTGACAGCTGGGAATATAAGATTAACAGAAAACAGGGTAAAACTGAATCCGGAACCTTTCTGCCAGGACATTTTGCGGGGATTTTTTCGGCTGTGTTCGGTACAAGCATATGGTATAAAAAAGAATCAGATCAGTTAGCAGGCGCGGAGTATTCTGAGCTGGATTTTTTCCCTTCAAGTGTTACAGTTGAAGAAAATATCCACGCTTTAGCGAGACGCGAAGAATCAAAAAAAATCCGAGAGCTTGAGAAATTAGTGGAAGTGCGCACGTTAGAACTTAAGCAGCTGGTTAAAGAAATCTCTTCCCCGGTTATTCCTGTCCTGGATGGAATTGTTGTTGTCCCTCTTTTGGGAAGGTATGACGAATTCCGTTCTGAAGAACTCGTCGATAAAACTCTTCACAGCCTTCCGAAGCACCAGGCAGATTGCCTAATCCTGGACTTGACCGGATTGAATCAGTCTATCAGTTCCTACACGGTGGAATTCTTGAGCAAATTGGCTGCTGCAGCAAACTTGATCGGCACCGAAACGATTCTGGTTGGCATTTCTCCGGAACTTGGCACTAAAATTACGGAAACCAACTTTAATCTTTCCAAATTTAACTGCTTCACGAATCTGCAGCACGGCATTTATTACGCTCTTTCCAAAAAAGGCAGGAAAATCTTTTAATCATATAAAAAGCTGACTACCATAGGACGGGAAGTCAGCTTTTTTGATGTTATAAATGGCCGACTCCGCAAAATTATGTGCGGATAGCTGGAATTATTGTGCGGATAAATTTTTTTATGTGCAGATACGTTTTTTTGTGTGCGTTCACCATTTTTATGTGCGGATAGATTTTTTTATGTGCGCTCTCCGCTTTTTGTGTGCGGATAAACCTTTTTATGTGCGCCCGCCGCTTTTTGTGTGCGGATAAACCTTTTTATGTGCGCTCGCCGTTTTTTGTGTGCGGATACGTTTTTTTATGTACGCTCTCCGCTTTTTGTGTGCAGCTAAACCTTTTTATGTGCACTCGCCGCTTTTTGTGTGCGGATAAACCTTTTTATGTGCGCCCGCCGCTTTTTGTGTGCGGATAAACCTTTTTATGTGCGCTCGCCGTTTTTTGTGTGCGGATACGTTTTTTTATGTGCGCTCTCCCTTTTTTATGAGCGGATAATTTTGTCATGAGCACTCGCCGCTTTTTGTGTGCGGATAAACCTTTTTATGTGCGCTCTCCCTTTTTTCTGAGCGGATAATTTATTTATGTGCGCACGCCGCTTTTTATGTGCGGATAGATTTTTTTTGTGTGCTCAGTCCTAATTGCTCCTATTCCTCTCACTGCACCTTCTTCGGCGCCCCCCTATATTTGGCTTCGCGCAGCTCCAGGGCGTAGGCCTCAAGGTTCGGCATTCCCATTTCTTTGGCAATGCTGATTTCTTTTTCAATATCATATGGAATCCGGACTATTTCGATGGAAAAAGGCGCAGCCTCTTTTGATAAGTATTCCCCATGCAAAATCGCATAGGTAGCCTGGGGTATATCAAGGGAGTTCCCAACGCTTCCTGCATTGAATAGTGTCTTTTGCGGATGAATCGGTTCAACCAGGGCAGCGTGAATATCCCCGTACCCGATAACATCCGGGACCCTGCCTTCTTCTCCGTCAATGATATGATCTGTATTCTCGAACATAGCCAGTTTCTCTTCATATGAATCTCTCATCGGGACAACCCGGTGATAAATGCTTTTGGCCGAAGCATGATAGAGTCTAATGTATTTTCCGCTCATATGAAAATCGTGATGGAACGGCAGCGTGCCTAGATAGGACAAGGCCTCTTCCCCCAGCTGTCTCTGATGCCACTGTCCCTCTTCAAAGTCCAGCGGCTTCTGCATAAAGTCATCCCAGTTTCCAAGGAGGACCACTTCACAGGTTTCTTTTATCCGTTCAACAGCTTTAAGAGAATTGGGCCCTTTCCCTATCAGGTCACCCAGGCAAAAAATGTTCTCTATTCCGCGTTCACGGATATTGTCCAGCACAGCCTCCAGTGCTGTTATATTTCCATGAATATCAGATATTACAGCTACTTTTCCCATGTTTGTCTCCTCCTTACATTTTTATATTTCTCCAAAACACCCAAGCTTCCTCTTACAAATGAAAAAAACAAATTTGATTTTTCCCTGTACCGCCATTACATTAGAAATATGGTAAAATAACAGCATGCCAAAACCAACATTACATATAGAAGGAGTAGGAATTATGTCAAAAGTATTTGTATTCGGACACAAAAACCCTGACACTGACTCAATCTGTTCAGCACTTGCTTATGCAGAATTAAAAAACAAATTAGGTGTTGATGCAGAGCCAATCCGCCTGGGCCAGGTAAATGAGGAAACTCAATATGCTTTAGATTATTTTAAGACTGAAGCTCCCCGGCTTGTTGAGGCAGTATCCAAGGAAGCCAGCGACGTTATTCTTGTAGACCATAATGAGTTCCAGCAAAGCGCTGATGATATCAGAGATGTGAAAATCCTTGAGGTTATTGACCATCATCGCATTGCGAATTTTGAAACAAGCGATCCGCTTTACTACCGCGCAGAGCCTGTTGGCTGTACAGCAACCATTCTAAACAAAATGTACAAGGAAAATGGAGTGGAAATCAGCAAGGCAACTGCTGGACTGATGCTTTCTGCCATCATCTCTGATTCCCTTCTGTTCAAATCTCCTACATGTACAGATCAGGACGTTGCAGCAGCACGTGAGCTTGCTGAAATTGCGGGAGTAAATGCAGAAGAATATGGTCTGGAAATGCTTAAGGCAGGAGCAGACTTAAGCAGGAAGAGCGTGAAAGAGCTAATCTCCCTTGATGCAAAAGAATTCCAAATGGGAAGCTATAAAACAGAAATCGCTCAGGTAAATGCAGTTGACCTGAATGACGTTTTAAGCCGCCAGGAAGAATTAGAAGCTGTCATTACTGAAAACATCAATAACAAAGAGCTTGACCTTTTTGTTTTTGTTTTAACTGACATCCTTAACAACGACTCAGTTGCCATCTCTCTTGGAAAAGAAGCAGCAGCAGTTGAAAAGGCTTATGATGTAACACTAAAAAACAACAGTGCCGTATTAAAAGGCGTTGTTTCACGTAAAAAACAAATAGTCCCGCCTCTTACAAACGTATTGGCAGGCAAATAAAAAAACAGAAGCAGTGCCTCACTTGGCACTGCTTTTTACTTATCCAATAATGCTTCTGTCCCCTTAACAAGCTTAATGATCAGTTCCTTCACTGTCACCTCTTCAGACAGTCCCACTCCCTGTCCGGCCCATAATGACATAAATTCCGACCGCCCCATTTTCGCTGCCTGCTTCCGGATAGGAGCTGTCATGTCATTCTGCAAGGGATAAGGCAACGCCGGCACACCTTGCATTTCTTCCATGAACTGATTGCGGATCCCCCTTGCATGCTTTCCTGAGAATGCCTTCGTCACAGCTGTCTGGTCTTCCCTTGCTTTAAGCAGTGCCTGCTTATACAATCGGTGAGCCCCGCTTTCCCTGCATGTAAGAAAGGCCGTCCCAAGCTGCACTCCTTCTGCCCCAAGAATCATGGCAGCAGCAATCCCCCTGGCATCCATGATTCCCCCTGCAGCAGCCACAGGACAGCTTACTGCATCTGCAGCCTGCGGTATGAGAGCCATGGAACCGATCTGACCGCTTTCCTCCCTGTGAAAAGTTCCCTGATGTCCCCCAGCTTCAAACCCCTGAACAACAATCATATCTGCACCAGCTTCCTCCCATTCCACTGCTTCATTAACATTGGTTGCGGTTCCAATAATTGCCGTACCCTGTTTCTTTAATTCGGAAATATCGGTGGAATCAGGTATGCCAAACGTAAAGCTGCAAACAGGCACACGTTCTTCCATTAAAACAGCCAGCTGCTTTTTGTATAAGGCAGCATAATCCTTTTCCGACAGAGCTGGTTTTTCCGCCATACCAAGTTCACTGCTGTATCGTTCAAGAACAGTCCTCATTGCGCTGATGTCTTCTGCTTTGGCTGATACATCGCGATCCGGAACAAAGAGATTGATGCCAAAGGGCCGATCAGTCAATTCCCGAACCTGTTTTATATCCGCTCTTATATCATCTGGCATCATATAGCCCGCACCCATATTTCCAAGTCCGCCGCAATTGGATACCCCGCTGATTAATTCCGGAGTTGTCAGCCCGCCAGCCATTGGAGCCTGGAAGATAGGATACTGGATTCCCAGCCTCGCAGTTAAGGAATTTTGTTTCCAGCCCATTTAAAACATCCTTTCGACTTTATTTTCCAGAAATTAGAGCATCTATTATACTATCAGCCACCGTATGCCAGATCTTAGAATCCTCCTGATAGGAAGCAGTTAATCTTCTGTACATGCTCATCTGCTTGTCCTTAAATTCTTCATCATCCTGTGCAGGAAGCTTGCTTCTTTCACTATCCACCAATTCCTGAATCTGTTTGGCCCGAGGTCCCCAAACAGCTTTTTCATTCCCTTCTTTATCTATAAAGATATAAATCGGTATCGCTCTGGATGTTCCATTAGTCAAATACTGGTCCATCAGCTCAAGATTCTGATCCCTTAAAATAAAACGGACTTCCATACCGGCTTCCTCTGCGATTTTTAATAGGATCGGATTATTAAGCATGGCGTCACCGCACCAATCCTCAGTCAGTGCAATTACTTTCAAGCCGGCATTCTTAAGGTCTGCCAATCTTGTTTTTTCCTCATCAGATAAAGAAAAACGATTGTATATTTTATTCATCTCTTCTTTGTTAACTTTCATTGCTTCTATATAATTCTGCGGACTTAGACCCTTCTCAAACCATTCCATTAATTTCATAGTACTCACTCCCTAATTTCGATTTCTTTAGTGTATATTCTTTTCGATCCGCTTTCATTCCTGCATTTGCTGTAGCACTTTGTAAAACTCTATCTTTTCCTGGGAAATAGGCTTTGCTTTTTTGTCGGAATATAGGAAAAGCTGATGGATTCCCATCAGCTCACCTTTTATCTTTTTTGTATTTCCTGCTGCAATAATTTGTTAACAAGCGGCGGGTTGGCCTGTCCTTTTGTAGCTTTCATGATTTGGCCGACAAGGAAGCCGATTGCTTTTTGCTTTCCATTCTTGAAATCCTCGATTGATTGCGGATTCGCATCAAGTGTTTCTCCGATAATCTTAAGAAGGGCACCTTCATCCGAAATTTGGACCAGGCCTTTTTCTTTTACGATTGTTTCCGGATCTCCGCCATTTTCAACCAGTTCTTTGAAGACTGTTTTAGCAATTTTGGAAGAGATAGTTCCATTTTCGATCAGCTTAATCATTCCGGCAAGTCCCTCAGGTGTCAAAGCAATATCAGTTAGCTCTTTTTGTTCAGCATTTAAATAAGCTGACAATTCACCCATTACCCAGTTGGAAGCCTGCTTGGCGTCTGCTCCTTTATTGACAGCTGCCTCAAAGAAATCAGAAGTTTCTTTTGTCACTGTCAGGACAGCTGCATCATAGGCCGGCAGCCCAAGTTCTTCAATATAGCGGTTCTTTCTCTGGTCCGGAAGCTCAGGGATCTCTGCACGAATGCGCTCTTTCCACTCTTCATCAATGTGGATATCAAGTAAGTCAGGTTCAGGGAAATAACGATAATCATCCGAACCTTCTTTTACCCTCATTAGAATCGTTTTATTGGTAGCTTCATCATAGCGCAATGTTTCCTGCTGGATTGTTCCGCCAGAACTAAGAATCTCTTCCTGTCTCTTCTCCTCGTATTCCAGTCCTTTTCGGACAAAGTTAAACGAGTTCAGATTCTTTAGCTCAGTCTTTGTGCCAAATTCCTCCTGGCCGACAGGACGAAGGGAAATATTCGCATCACAGCGAAGTGAACCTTCTTCCATTTTACAGTCAGATACACCAGTATATTGGATGATGGACTTTAGCTTCTCCAAATAGGCATAAGCTTCATTTGGCGTACGGATATCCGGCTCAGAAACGATCTCGATCAGAGGAGTACCCTGGCGATTATAGTCTACAAGGGAATATCCTTTAGCATGAGACAGCTTGCCAGCATCTTCTTCAAGATGAATCCGCGTAATGCCGATTTTTTTCTTATAGCCGTCAACCTCAATCTCAATCCAGCCATGCTCGCCAATAGGCTTATCAAATTGAGAAATCTGGTAGGCTTTTGGGTTATCCGGGTAAAAATAATTCTTCCGGTCAAATTTTGTAACTGGTGCAATTTCACAATTCAGTGCCATCGCAGCTTTCATTCCGAATTCAACTGCCTTTTTATTAATGACAGGAAGCACTCCAGGGTAGCCGAGATCCACGACCGTCGTGTTGGAGTTAGGCTCTGCCCCAAAGTGGTTTGGGCTTGCTGAGAATATTTTTGAATCCGTTTTTAGTTCAACGTGTACTTCAAGTCCTATAACCGTTTCGTATTTCATGTATTTCCCCCCTTACAGTCCCGGTTTTTGCTTATGAAATTCTGTAGCCTGCTCAAAAGCATGCGCTACGCGGTAAACAGTACTTTCATCAAAATGCTTTCCGATAATCTGCAGGCCAAGCGGCAGTCCATCCGCAAATCCGCAAGGTACGCTGATTCCGGGCACGCCGGCAAGATTTACTGGAATCGTCAGGATATCATTCGCGTACATAGTCAGCGGATCAGACGTATTTTCACCAATCTTAAAGGCAGGAGTTGGCGCTGTCGGCCCAATAATGACATCATACTTTTCAAAAACTTTTTCAAAGTCCTGTTTAATCAGTGTACGCACCTTTTGAGCCTTTTTATAGTAAGCATCATAATAGCCAGAGCTTAAGGCAAACGTTCCAAGCATAATGCGGCGTTTAACCTCATCCCCAAAGCCTTCTGCACGGGTTTTTTTGTATAAATCGATTAAACTCTCAGGATCTGCAGTTCTATAGCCATAGCGTACGCCATCAAAGCGGGCCAGGTTGGCTGATGCCTCGGAGGAGGACAGCAGATAATACGTTGCAAGAGCATACTTGGAGTGCGGCAGGGAAACTTCCTCCCATGTTGCCCCCAGTTTTTCTAATACCTTCAGGGCATCCAGCACGGACTGGCGCACATCTTCATCTATACCTTCAGCCAAGTATTCTTTTGGTACGGCGATTCTCAACCCTTTAACATCGCCAGTTAAGCTTTCAGCATAGCTTGGAACGTCTACATTTGCTGAAGTAGAATCCATTGGGTCCACACCCGAAATAGCCTGAAGAAGATATGCGTTATCTTCAACTGTGCGGGTAATTGGCCCAATCTGGTCTAAAGATGAGGCAAATGCAATCAGTCCGAAACGGGATACTCTGCCATATGTAGGCTTTAACCCGACAACTCCGCAATAAGAAGCAGGCTGTCTGATCGAGCCGCCTGTATCTGAACCAAGAGAAAATAAAACCTCTCTTGCTGCAACAGAGGCAGCAGAGCCGCCGGAAGACCCTCCGGGAACTCTTTCAAGATTCCAGGGATTTCGGGTTACCTGAAATCCTGAGTTTTCATTGGATGATCCCATTGCAAATTCATCCATATTCAGTTTACCGATCGTAATGGTTTCAGCATTATGTAATTTGGAAGCAACCGTTGCATCATAAATTGGATCAAAGTTTTCAAGGATTTTACTCGCACTGGTGGTGCGCAGCCCTTTCGTTACAATGTTGTCCTTTACACCGATTGGCATACCGAACAAAAGGCCTTTCGCCTCGTCCGTTCCAATTTTTCCATCCATTTTCTTTGCTGTTTCGCGGGCTCTCTCTTCATCCAGTGTCAAGAAAGCTTTTACCTGGTCTTCAACCTCACTGATTCGCTTGTACGATTCACTGACAAGATCGGTAACCGTGATCTCTTTTTTATGTAAAAGCTGATGAAGCTCAGCTACCTTATGATCAAATAAACTCACCATTTTCCCTCCCTACTCAATGATAGACGGCACTTTTATATAGCCATCCTGATGTTCCGGCGCATTTTTCAAAACTTCTTCCTGTGGAAGCCCTTTATTCGCCTTATCTTCTCTCAGTACATTTTTCATATCAAGAACATGGGATGTTGGTTCAACATGCTCTGTGTCAAGCTCATTCAAAAGCTCCGCAAATGAAATCATCTTGTCCAGCTGTTCGGTATAAGCTTTAGCTTCCTCCTCAGTCATCGCAAGTCGCGCTAAGTGTGCAACATGCTTAACCTGATCGATTGAAATTCTCGACATTACTGCCACCTCCAAAAATTGAATACTGTCAATGCACAATTATTATGATCATACCAAAATTTCGTGCGTTAAAGCAACACGTGAGAATGGGCTGGTACAGCAATCTTCTGCTATTTTACCATGAGTTAAATGAGTTGTGTGTTTGCATCTCTTTTTAGAGGATAAATGAAAGGCGATACCGAATATCTGGGGATCCGATCATAAGTACAGGAGGGGCGATTATGGAATTTTTCCGATTTGATTTGGATGTCAGCAGGGAAATTGCGCAATTCAGCAGCTACAATACCAGCATCAGTCCGATTATCAGAAACAAAACAGCTACTGTTGGGTGCATCTACCTTAAGGATAATAGTGTTTTAGGCATGCACCCGGCAGCTTGTCCACAGCTATTTCTCATCGTTGACGGCGAAGGATGGGTCAAAACTGCTGGAGGTGAGCAGATTGCAGTCCAAAAAGGCACCGCTGTTTACTGGTCTGAAGGCGAGGAACACGAATCAGGCTCTTACCTTGGAATGACAGCCATTGTGATTGAAGGTCCTGATTTGGATCCGCAACTGTACCTGAAACCCTTGGAATAGGCTTTTGCCAGGAAGTGCTGAAGTTTGGCCGGTATTTTATTGCGTTCGGCCGGTAAATCCTGCATCTCGGCGGTATTTTATTCAATTTGGCCGGTAAACTCCGAATTTAGGGCGGTATTACGTTGCCTTCACCTAAAAAACAGAGCAGCGTGGCAGCGCTGCTCATTTACGTTTGAATAGTTTTGCAAATAGGCCGCCTTTTTTCGACTTTTCCGCCTCTGCTTTAACCGTTTTTCTCTCCACAAATATTTCCGGTTTATCAATTGCATAGTCATAGGCAAGAACGAGCCCTATTTCCGAATTATGTTCTTTGTTGGTGACAATTGTATATTCTACTTTATTGGCAGAAGCCAGTTTTATATATTTTGATAAATAGGAGTAGCTCATATTCCCATTCAAATAAAGATGAGCTTTGCGGTTGGCTTTAATAGCTTCTTCCACCTGAGGATAGATTCCATCTTCCCTCATCTGCGGCTGCTTTAGGGCAATGACTACCCTCTCCCGAAGCGAGCCAAGAAACTTGCGGCGCTCATCAGGCTTGGTTTGTTTCTGTCCATGAATCCCCTGTTGAAGATAATCATCTATATTTTCAGCCAATTGTATATCCTCCATCCTTATATGACCTCATTGTTTTATTGTATTCACTATTATGCCCTATTTCAAATTTCGCCTATATAATATGTATGTTTTTGCAGGAGGTACTGTGCTTGCCTGTTAACCAAAAAAATACCTCCCTTCCATAGAAGAGAGGTTCAAAATAGGAGAATATACAGGTAAAAAATCAAGTTACATTCGGTTAAAACTAAGCTTCCTGCTTTTCAGTAAACTGTTCTTCTTCAGTGGATCCCTTTAAAGCTGTTGTCGAGGAAGTGCCTCCAGTAATGACCATTGAAACCTGGTCAAAATAGCCGGTGCCCACTTCACGCTGATGTCTTGTCGCCGTGTATCCATGTGCTTCGCTGGCAAACTCAGCCTGCTGCAGTTCAGAATACGCAGCCATTCCGCGGTCTTTGTAGCCGCGTGCCAATTCAAACATGCTGTGATTCAGCGCATGGAATCCTGCCAATGTAACGAACTGGAACTTGTAGCCCATTTTGCCGAGCTCCACCTGGAATTTTGCAATCGTTTCGTCATCCAGCTTTTTCTTCCAATTGAATGAAGGTGAGCAGTTATACGCTAACAGCTTGCCTGGGAATTTTTCATGGATTGCTTCAGCAAAACGTCTCGCTTCATCAAGGTCCGGCTCAGATGTTTCACACCATACCAGGTCGGCATAAGGAGCATACGCCAGCCCTCGTGCGATCGCTTGGTCGAGTCCTGCCTTTGTCCGGAAGAATCCTTCAGGAGTGCGTTCCCCTGTAACGAAAGGTGCATCATACGGATCCACATCGCTTGTAATCAGGTCAGCCGCGTTAGCATCAGTCCGGGCGACAATAACAGTCGGCACTCCCATAACATCCGCCGCCAGCCTTGCAGATATTAAATTCTTAACAGCGGTCTGGGTTGGAAGCAATACCTTACCGCCAAGATGTCCACATTTCTTCTCAGACGAAAGCTGATCTTCAAAATGTACTCCGCCGGCACCCGATTCAATCATGCCTTTCATAAGCTCAAATACATTAAGCTGGCCGCCGAACCCTGCTTCAGCATCTGCTACAATTGGAGCAAACCAGTCAATGGAATGATCCCCTTCCATATGATGAATCTGATCAGCTCGCTGAAGGGCCTGATTAATCCTTTTTACAACACTTGGTACACTGTTGGCCGGATACAAGCTTTGGTCCGGATACATATTTCCGGACAGGTTGGCATCAGCAGCAACCTGCCAGCCGCTTAAGTAAATGGCCTTTAGCCCGGCCTTAATCTGCTGGACTGCCTGATTTCCCGTTAACGCCCCTAATGCATTAACGAAATTCTCTTCATTGACAAGCTTCCACAGCTTCTCTGCACCACGGCGTGCTAATGTATGTTCAATATCAATTGACCCTCTTAATTTAATGACATCCTCGGCAGTATACGGCCTTTCTACCCCACTCCAGCGTTCATCCATTTCCCAGCTTTCCTGCAATTGACGCACTCTTTCATCTGACATTTGATTAAATCCTCCTTTTGATTTTCAAAAATGATTTTCAGCAAGAACCCGGATGCACTACAATTCTGTATCATAACAGTTTTTTAGAATTAATCTGTTATGATATAACTCTATGTTGTTATAAAACAATTAATTATCTATGTTTTGTATTATATAACAGTTATTTTAGAATGTGAAGCCCTTATTTTTAAAAAACTCTAAATTTACAGAATGTTGTAACCCGTTTTTATTCAATTTCATTCCCTGTGCTATGATATAGAGTGTTGGTTATATTTTTAGATATCAATTTGATACATGAAGGAGAAATTTATGGAAGATAGAAATCGCTCTTTATATATTATCTTGTGGAACAAGCACCTGAAATGACGAAGGAGTGGAGAAGCTTTCAAGGTGCAAAGGCAGGATCTGACTACTCTTCCGATGCCCCTCCTGAAAGGGCAAAGAAAGTGGATGAGCAAAATACAAAGTATTTTAGAATTGCAGCAAAATCTCTGCTTCAGACAGAAGAGGAAATGAAGGAAACGATTTGCTAATTGGACAATGCAGACTTCCGCTGATCGGGTTAAATCCAGAACTTCTCTTGTCGACGTTCAGAGAAACCTTTCGATATTCCGAAAAGTTTATTGGATGCATATAAAACGTTACGCTGAAACTGCCGAATTGGATATTAAGGCAGAGGATATTTTTCATTGGCAGGAAATTATTGATTATACGCTGGATTATGTAATGGAAACCTTCACTGAAAACTTTATGGATATATTGCTGAACCGGTTAACCGCACAATCTATATTAATAAAAGAACTCAGTACGCCGGTTATGCCGCTTTCCCCAGAAGTTGGGCTGCTGCCGCTCGTGGGAGATATTGATACAGAACGGGCCAAATCTATTATGGAATCGACTCTTCAGCAGAGTGTATAGCTGGGGATTAGTCATTTAATCATTGACCTGTCAGGGGTCATCATGGTTGATACCATGGTTGCTTACCAAATCTTCCAGGTAATCGGCTCACTAAAACTTATTGGTGTTCAATCAACCCTGCTCGGCATTCGTCCTGAAGTTGCTCAGACAGCCATCCAGCTTGGAATAGACTTTACGGACATTAGCACTGAAAATTCTCTAGTAAAAGTACTTAATAAAATCAATATTTAATCCTTGAAGGACCTGCCGGGTCTTTTTTTATTTATCACAAGTACCCCCTGCCAGCCAACTTAATTTTATAAATTTAGATGAATAGATATGTTGATATAGTAGATATAGCAGAAAATTAATGCGAAATAACGTATTTTTATACAATTGTATCTTTATAGCTTTTTAGATTTTTTGTTCCTGCATCTTAACTATGTTATGATAATAAACGTCTTTTCAAAGTGGATTTATCCCCAAACGATCTTATCTCCAAACAAAAAACTGTATGTTACTGTATAAAGGGATCTATTGCGCGGGTATTTAATAGGGGAACTAACAGGAGGTGAACATATGGATTTTACTATGGCAACGTGGCTTTGGCTTCTGATTCCAATGCCATTATTGATCGTACTATCAGGCATATCTCTATTTACAGAAAAGGGAGAGGGTAAATAAACATGGATATAAATATTCCAACGTTAACATCAATCATAATCTATCTGGCAGGAATGCTTCTGATTGGTATACTTGCGGCCAGAATGACTAAAGATTTATCTGATTATGTATTAGGCGGCCGCGGGCTGGGGCCGGGTGTCGCAGCTTTGAGTGCAGGGGCATCCGATATGAGTGGATGGCTTATGCTCGGTTTGCCTGGTGCCGTATATTTAGGCGGTATGGGGGAAATTTGGCTTCCAATCGGATTGTCTGTCGGGGCATATCTAAATTGGCAGTTTGTGGCCAAACCACTGCGGGTTTACACGGAAGTAGCCAATGATTCTATTACAGTACCCGGATATTTTGAGAACCGGTTCCACGATACTTCCAAAATACTGCGGGTTGTTTCTGCAGTCGTTATTTTGGTCTTTTTCACTTTCTATACATCGTCCAGTCTCGTCGGTGGTGCCATCCTGTTAGAAAACTCATTTGGGATGGATTACACACTCGCACTTTGGGTCGGAGCTGCTGTAATTTTGTCATACACATTGTTTGGAGGGTTCCTTGCAGCCAGCTGGACAGATTTCATTCAAGGAATTTTAATGTTCCTCGCTATGATTATTATACCGGTTGTTGCCATTCAGGAGCTTGGCGGATGGAATGAGACTATGCAGACAATCGGTGCTATGGATCTTTCCTATTTAGATGTATATTCCGGTGCCACTTTTGTTGGAGTAGCTTCATTATTAGCATGGGGATTAGGTTATTTTGGACAGCCGCATATCCTTGTTCGTTTTATGGGATTAAGATCTACCAATGATGTTCCAAAAGCACGTTTTATCGGTATGACCTGGATGATTATTTCCTTGTTTGGAGCTTTGTTTGTAGGCTTTGCCGGAATCGCCTATTTCGCGGATGCACCGCTTGCGAATTCTGAAACAGTATTTATCATGTTTTCACAAGTACTCTTTAATCCATGGGTAGCCGGATTTTTATTAGCAGCCATTCTCTCAGCAATCATGAGCACAGTTGACTCTCAATTGCTCGTTTCTTCAAGTGCACTGGCGCAGGATTTCTATAAATCCATCTTCAGAAGAAATGCTTCCCAAAAGGAAGAAATGATTGTTGGCAGAATTGCTGTATTGAGCATTGCCATTATCGCTATCTTCTTAGGGTATAACCCCGAAAGCAAGGTATTGGAGCTTGTCAGTTATGCATGGGCCGGATTTGGTGCAGCCTTCGGGCCGGTTATCATTCTGAGCCTGTTCTGGAAACGCATGACGCGAAATGGTGCCCTTGCCGGCATTATTGTTGGTGCCGTAACAGTAATTGTTTGGGCACAGCTAACCGGCGGACTGTTTGATTTGTATGAATTGGCGCCCGGATTCCTTTTTGCAGGTCTAGCGATCATCATCGTCAGCCTTCTCGATAAGGCACCTTCAAAAGAAGTCCAGGAGCAGTACAATCAATATAAGTCTGTCCTTAAAAAATAATGGCAGAAACCCTCTTCCTATGTGAAGAGGGTTTTTTGTATGTAAGCTGTTTCAGTTACACCCTTCTGCTTGGCAATGCCAGTGGCCAATAGCAATTACATTACATCTGCTCCCAGCGTATTTGCAAAATGCCGTAAGGCCCACTCATGGCCCTCCTGGTCAAATGATGCAACTGCATCTTTATGAATCACTATTTTAAAACCTCTATTATAAGCATCCACTGCCGTATGAAGCACGCAAATGTCGGTACATACACCGACCAGGTGCACTTCCTCTACACCGCGCTCCCTCAATTTTATCTCTAGATCCGTTCCTGCAAATGCGGAGTATCTTGTTTTGTCCATGAAATAAACATGCTCAGCTTCCTTGTTTGTTTCATAAACCTGCTGCAATGTGCCGTAAAGATTTCTTCCCTCCGTGTTCCTGATATTATGCGGTGGAAATAATTTCGTTTCTGGGTGATGGAGGTTTCCTTTATCATGCACATCAATGGCAAAAACAGTGAAGTGTCCGTTTGCGATAAACGCTTGTGTTAGCTCTGAGATTTTCTTTTCCAGCACTTGGCCAGGCTTACCGCATGTCAAGGCACCGTCTTTAGCTACAAAATCATTTGTGTAATCGATATTGATCAAAGCTTTGTTTGGCATTTTTTGCATCACTCCAATCTATTGGCTTATTTTCATCATATACCCCAAAGTCCTGAATATCCAATAAAAAAGGAACAGCAACCAAGTTGCTGTTCCCTTCTCCAATCGGAGGTTTAT
Organism: Cytobacillus sp. GQ23; assembly: GCF_059758675.1. NCBI lineage: Bacteria > Bacillati > Bacillota > Bacilli > Caryophanales > Bacillaceae > Cytobacillus > Cytobacillus sp. GQ23. Next base: position 27,281 of record NZ_JCAXER010000013.1, on the reverse strand, counting down.
TAGTACATTTCAGAAGTAGTCTTCGCCTGCATGTGCAGAAGAATGTAGTCAGGGCCGCCCGCTTTGGAGTCTGTTCCTGACATGTTGAATCCGCCGAATGGCTGGTATCCAACAATCGCACCTGTACAGCCGCGGTTGAAGTATAGGTTTCCAACATGGAAATCTTCGCGCGCTTTTTGGATGTGCTCACGGTTCTGCGTGATCACAGCTCCAGTTAGGCCGTACTCTGTGTTATTAGCGATTTCAAGCGCATGGTCGAAATCTTTTGCTTTTGTAAAACCAACGACTGGCCCAAAGATTTCTTCCTGCATAAGGCGTGCATCAGGGGCAAGATCCGCGAATACAGTCGGCTTGATGAAGAAGCCTTTGGAGCTGTCTCCTTCTCCGCCTGTCATCAGCTTGCCTTCTTCTTTACCGATTTCAATGTAGCTCATGATCTTATCAAATGCGCTCTGGTCAATCACTGGACCCATGTAATTGCTCTGGTCTTCCGGATTGCCCTGCGTTAATTCGTTCGTCAATTCCACCACACGGTTCAGAACCTGATCGTATACATCCTCTACTACAACAGCACGTGAACATGCGGAGCACTTCTGGCCTGAGAAGCCGAAGGCAGATGCCACGATTGAAGTCGCTGCCAGTTCAAGGTCAGCTTCTTTGTCGACAACGATTGTGTCCTTGCCGCCCATTTCCGCAATTACACGCTTCAGCCAGATTTGGCCTTCGTTTAATTTAGAAGCGCGCTCGTTGATGCGAAGACCAACGTCACGTGAACCTGTGAAGGAGATGAAGCGAGTGTCTTTATGGTCAACCAGGTAGTCGCCCACTTCTGCACCGCTTCCAGGCACGAAGTTTAGAACGCCCTTCGGAAGTCCTGCTTCTTCCATCACTTCTACGAATTTCGCAGCCACAACCGGTGTAGTCGAAGCTGGTTTTAATAGAACTGTGTTTCCGGCCACGATTGCGGCAACAGTTGTGCCAGCCATGATCGCAAGCGGGAAGTTCCAAGGAGAGATGATGATGCCCACTCCCAATGGAATGTAGTCATAACGGTTATATTCGTTTGGACGGCTGTTGACTGGAACACCGTCTTTAATTTTTAAGATTTGGCGTGCATAGTACTCAAGGAAGTCAATCGCTTCCGCAGTATCAGCATCTGCCTCATTCCAAGGCTTTCCTGCTTCCTTTGTTAAAAGGGCAGAAAACTCATGCTTGCGGCGGCGGATAATCGCAGCAGCTTTGAATAACACATCCGCACGTGTTTCCGGCTTCACTTTTCTCCATGTTTTGAACGCTTCCACAGCAGCCTGCATTGCTTTTTCCGCAAGCTCGCGGTTTGCCTTTGAAACACGGCCAACTACTTCTTCTTTATTAGAAGGATTGATGGATACAATTTTATCTTCAGTAGAAATCCGGTCTCCGCCAATTAAAAGATCATAATCCTGGCCTAAATAGCTTTCTACAGTTTGTAAACCCTTTAAATATGCTTCACGATTTTCTTCTTCTTTAAAATTCGTGAATGGTTCATGCTTATAAGGTTGTACCATTTTTACCGCCTCCTGAGTGTACAAATATGAAACGTCGGATAGTAACATAAACATGCTGGAGCACGGTCTGCTACTCTCTTAAAACGTTTTCATCCAAACACTATATTAACATGAAAATAACATTATCTTCAAACATTCTCCGCGGATGTTATATATTAACATTTAAATGACAGAGTTGCCGTTTCACTTAGAAGGATAAGGAGTTGAAGCTCTATCGGGCAAGTTTGGATAAAACTGTTATATATAATTTTTTTGCTGTATTTGGCAAAATTGGGTGACGCTCATTTTTCTTGAGCTTCTTTCTTTTTGGGCGTCACGAATAATCTTGGCGCGCACACCCCCTTCCTTTTCCACCCTCACGACAAATCCAGCTCCATCAAAACGCAAAAAACCCAGAAGGTGCATCTCATGCACTTCTGGGCATCATAGTTTTAATTATAGATATGGACAAATGGTTCACTTTGGTCTGCTTTCCGGACTACAAGTGCTTCCGGGCCGTTGACCGATGAGATATTTACCTGGACTGAGATGTATTCAGGGAAGTGTTTGACTACAAGCCCTGTCACATATTGTGTAAATCCAATACCTTCTGCTTTCCCATAGAACTGGATTGGGATATCAATATTGATTTCCTGCAGCTGATCCTGGGCATAAAAAGCTTTTCCAATAACTCCATTGAAGTTAGGGAAGTATGTTTCCACATCCTGCTTGAAGTTAAGAAAAGCTGTTAAATCATCACGATGGTTTTTTTCAGCGGTGTTTGAAGGGAAAAGGACATATTTCTCATTGATATCTTCCCATCCTCCCAGCTTCGTGCTTCCTTTGTCTGCTGTCGCGTATGCAAAGAAGCTTCCCGGCACAACCGATGTTCTTGATTGCTGTTCAAACAAAGCAATAGTTACCGGCACATCCTTCAGGCCTTTGATTTGCCGTACTCTCTGAAGGATTTCCTCGGCCATCTTTTTGCCTTCCTGTTCAATAACAGACCGTTTAATGTCCGTTTCAAAAGTCGCGCCATATTGTTCTTTCTGATAATAATGAACAGAGTTCATGGCAAGGCCGATCACAACTCCGCCAAGTCCCACTTTTCCATCGTCGTTCTTCAGCAGATAGTTGTGCTCAAGTATATGTGCCAGGTATATTGGGCTTTTTTCGTTATTTTTTTCAATATCTCCGCCATCTGCAATCATTGGATTTAAGCCAATATTGTCTTCGGCTTTCATGTCTCGTTCCTTCAGCTGATCGTCAGTGAATTTGCGGTTCAGCCAGGCCTGGACTGTGCTTCTTTCTAGATACTGCCCTTCCTGGAATAAATATTTATCCGGATCAAACGTGTTCTGTGCGACTCGCATTAGTCCGGTCTCAAATTCATTAATGTCATATTTAGTGCTTATATTATTAACCACAAGGCCTCTGGACTCACTTGGTTCAAATGGCAGCAGCGTTCGATAATACTTTTCAGAAATTTTATAGTTCGGAATGATTGCCTTATCCTTTTCGTTCTTGTCTTCCTGAACGACTTCCTCCTGCTTATTAAAATTAGGCGCACAGCCAGCGAGCAGAAGGGTTAGGGATAAAGCAAGCATTATGAGATTTTTCACGGAGCTTACACCCTCTTACTTATTTAATTCTTCAACCAGTCTCTCCTCGTTCCAAACCTCTACACCCAGCTCCTGAGCTTTTGTCAGTTTGGATCCGGCATCTTCCCCGGCAATCACAACATCAGTTTTTTTGCTGACGCTTCCGGAAACTTTGCCTCCAAGCGCCTCTATTTTGTCTTTTGCTTCATTTCGGCTCATGATTTCCAGCTTTCCTGTCAAAACTACTGTTTTCCCTGCAAAAAAGCTATCTGAGCTTTCGGCTGAAACTGGCTTTGGCCCGTTATAAGCCATGTTGACTCCGGCTGCTTTCAGCTCGGCAATCAGTTCATGGGCTTCCTCTTGTTCAAAGAAGGAAACAATGCTGTCCGCCATTTTTTCACCAATTTCATTAATTGCTGTTAAATCGTCCCGGGATGCTTTTTCAAGAGCCTCCATATGGCTAAACTCCTGGGCAAGCGTTTTGGCTGCCTTTGCTCCCACATGACGGATTCCAAGGCCAAATAACAATTTTTCAAGAGAATTGCCTTTTGAGTTTTGAATGGCCTGAAGAAGATTATTTACCGATTTTTCGCCCATCCTTTCAAGCTTGATGAGCTGTTCATACGTTAATTTATAGATATCTGCCACATCTTTAATCAGGTTTTCAGCAAATAACTGGCTGATTACTTTTTCACCAAGACCATCAATGTTCATGGCATTGCGGGAAACGAAATGAATAAGGCCTTCCCTGATTTGGGCCGGGCACTTTGGATTGATGCAGCGCAAAGCCACTTCACCATCAAGGCGGACCAGTTCGCTCTCACATTCCGGACAATGTGTCGGCATATTAAAATCCTGCTCCTCACCCGTTCTCCTGTCTGCCAGTACATTCACAACTTCGGGAATGATATCTCCAGCTTTTTTTACAACAACCTGATCGCCAATCTTAATATCTTTTTCGCGGATCAAATCTTCGTTATGAAGTGAAGCCCTCTGGACAGTCGTCCCGGCAACACGGACAGGATCAAGAAGTGCAGTTGGAGTAACTACGCCAGTCCGCCCTACGCTTAATTCAATATCCCTTAGTTTGGTAACAACCTCTTCGGCAGGGAATTTATAAGCTATGGCCCAGCGTGGGCTTTTCGCCGTAGCGCCCAGCTGCTCCTGCGCCTCCAGTGAATCGACCTTGATTACAATGCCATCAATGTCATAAGACAAATTTGGACGTTTGTCGGTCCAGCCCTGTACGTATTCAATAACTTCCTCGATGCTTTCACATTTTTTGCGTTCTTTATTTGTTTTAAATCCAAGGCTATCCAGATAGTCCAGTCCATCGCTATGAGATACAACGCCTGTATCCCCTACATTCGCTATACCGTAGACATAAATATCGAGATTACGCTTTGCTGCCAGGCGCGGATCAAGCTGCCTTAATGATCCTGCTGCAGCATTCCTTGGATTGGCAAAAGGCTCTTCCCCATTTTCCTCTTTCGCTTTATTCAATTTCTCAAAAGAACGCCTTGGCATGAATGCCTCACCGCGAACTTCCATTGTAACGCTCTCTTTCAGCCGGAGAGGAATCGAACGAATTGTCTTTAGATTAGCTGTAATATTTTCGCCTATGGTTCCATCACCGCGTGTGGCACCGAGAATAAATAAACCATCCTCATAGCGAAGAGAGACAGCCAGTCCATCAATTTTCAATTCACATACATAAGAAACTTCTTCTCCGGCACCCTGGCGGACACGGCGGTCGAAGTCTCTTAAATCCTGTTCATTGAAGGCATTTCCCAAACTGAGCATCTGCGACTGATGCTCCACTTTTTCAAACATATCAAGGATTTCCCCTCCAACCCGCTGTGTTGGAGAATCCTCTGTTTTCAGCTCAGGAAACTGCTCTTCAAGCTCAATCAGGTCCCTCATCAGCCTATCGTATTCAGCATCTGGAACAGAGGGCTGATCAAGAACATAATATTCATAATTATACTGATTCAAAAGGTTGTGCAGATCTTTCACCTTTTTTTCTGCCAATTGAAGGTCCATACATTCAACCCTTTCTATAATCCATTAAAAATACAGGGGGATTATGCCTTTGTAATTGGTGCAAATTTTGCCAGCAGGCGCTTAATGCCCACCGGTTTTGGAAATGCAATATCCAGCTCTGTTCCTTCGCCGGACCCTTTCACACTGACAACAGTACCTGTGCCCCATTTTCCGTGCTGTGCTTTATCGCCAACCTTCCAGGCTATATCGTCTCCGCCTGTGTTCGAAGCGGATGGACGGATCACTGCTTTCCGCTGAACCTGTGCTCCTCTTGAAGCAGAAGCAGAAGCAGAAGGAGAACCAAACGGCGATGAGCCAAATGGAGTCGGCTTTTTAGCAGGTTCAAGGCCATCCAGCAAATCAGCAGGTATTTCTTTAATAAATCGGGACGGCGGATTCATATTCGTGCGTCCAAATAAAGTGCGCATTTGAGCATTCGTAATAAAAAGCTCCTCTTCGGCCCTGGTGATTCCCACATAAGCAAGGCGCCGCTCCTCTTCCATTTCAGACTCTTCCATTAGCGAACGGCTGTGAGGGAATACCCCTTCCTCAAGGCCTAATAAAAAGACAACAGGGAATTCAAGCCCTTTTGCTGAGTGAAGTGTCATAAGAACAACAGATTCGGCTTTTTCGCCATCATCATCCAATTTATCAATGTCAGCCACAAGCGCCAAATCAGTTAGAAATGCAATAAGCGTTTTATCTTCGCTGGCTTCTTCAAAGTTTTTTGTAACCGACAGGAATTCATCAATGTTTTCCAGGCGGCTCTGTGCTTCAATGGATTTCTCGGCAATCAGCATATCACGGTAGCCTGATTTCTCCAAAAGCTCTTCCACCAGTTCCGTCACAGATAGGTATTCCTGCATTTGAGTATAGTTTTTAACCAGATCCCTGAATTCAATGGCCCCTTTTGTAATTTTTGGGCTCAAGCCAATCAATTCAATAGATTCGAGTGCTTCAAACATGCTCATTTCATGAAGCTGTGCAAAGTTGGCGATTTTATCAACTGAACCGGAGCCGATTCCGCGCTTTGGCACATTAATTACACGCTGAAGACTGATATCATCATCCGGATTGGCAATCAGGCGCAGATAAGCAAGGATGTCCTTGATTTCTTTGCGGTCATAGAACTTGATGCCGCCGACAATGGAGTATTCTATATTTGACTTTAACAGCACTTCCTCCATTACACGGGATTGTGCATTGGTTCGGTACAAGATCGCGATATCTGAAGGGCTTCGCTTGCCGGTGCTGATGTATTCCTTGATTTTGCCTGCAACAAACTGCGCTTCTCCCTGTTCGCTGTCGGCACGATAGTAGAAAATCTTATTGCCTTCAGCATTTTCGGTCCATAGATTTTTCGGCTTTCTGTTCAAGTTTTTGCTGATGACTTCGTTCGCAGCCAGCAGGATCCTTTTTGTTGAACGGTAATTTTGTTCAAGCATGATGGTTTGCGCATTAGGATAATCCTTTTCAAAGGAAAGGATGTTGGCAATGTCTGCACCGCGCCATTTATAAATAGACTGGTCCGAGTCACCGACTACACATAGATTCTTAAATCGGCTTGCCAGCAGCTTTACAAGCATGTATTGCGCTCTGTTTGTATCCTGATACTCATCCACATGAATGTATTGGAATTTTCTTTGATAATATTCCAGCACTTCCGGAACTCGCTGGAACAGCTGAATGGTGATCATAATAAGATCATCAAAATCTAGCGCCTGATTGCGCCTTAATCTCTTTTGGTACTCGGTATATACATCACTTGCAACCTGCTGAATATAATCTCCGGCTGTTTTCGCATACTCTTCAGGAGTGATCAATTCATTTTTTGCCGAGCTGATTGATCCCAGAATAGCACGCGGATCAAATTTCTTTGGATCCAGATTTTTATCCTTCAGGATCGATTTAATAACGGATTGCTGGTCTGTTGAATCCAGAATCGTGAAATTTCGGTTATAGCCAATCCGGTCAATATCTCTTCTTAAAATCCGCACACACATCGAGTGGAACGTCGAAATCCAGATATCATCTGCAGCTCCGCCCATCATATTATGAATCCGGTCACGCATTTCACGTGCTGCTTTGTTAGTAAATGTGATTGCTAGAATATTGTAGGGGTTCACACCCTTTTCCACCATTAAGTAAGCAATCCTGTGCGTAAGAACTCTTGTCTTTCCGCTTCCCGCTCCTGCCATTATAAGAAGTGGTCCGTCAGTTGCTTTTACCGCACTTTGCTGCTGCGGGTTTAGTCCGTTCAATAATTTATCTGATAAAAATTGCATTCCTTCTCTTCACCACCATAGAAACATATGTTCTTATATTTTATCTTGTTTGCTGCCCATCAGCAACCTGAATTAAGCACGAACAGCTTTGACTGTGGCCAATGCCGCCTGCAGATCATCATAAATAACATTTCCGACCACAATGACGTCTGCATGCTCAGCCATTTCTTTTGCCTGTTCTGCATTCCGGATGCCGCCTCCGTAAAATAATACGGTTTCTTCCAGTGTACTTTTCACCTCTCCGACCATTTCGGCATCTCCGTACGTTCCGCTGTATTCCAGATAGAAGATTGGCAGGCGGAACATCTTCTCTGCCATCATGGCATATGCTCTCACCTCATCAAGCGATAAATCTGTACGTGAGTTGGTGACCTGTGCAGCTTTACATTCTTCATTGAGGATGCAATAGCCCTGAACAAGGATTTCTTCCCAATTCATAATATCCCCATACTCTTTTACAGCTTCCTGATGAAGGCCTGTAACCCACTTCACATCCCGGCTGTTAAGAACTGTCGGGATAAAGTACAGGTCAAACCCCGGAGTAACTGAATCAATTGCTGAAACCTCCAGCACACAGGGCACCGTGTATCTGCGGATGCGGGCCATTAAATCCAGCACCTTCTCCAGCGTGATTCCGTCTGTTCCGCCCACAATTATCGCATCGGTCCCTGACTCGCAAATCATCTCCAGGTCTTCATCTGATATATTTTTATCCGGATCGAGCTTGAAAACGTGGCTCCATTCGCGAACATCATACATGCAAAATTGCCTCCATTCTATCATTCCATTTCATCATTATATCATTTAAGATTAGGAATAAAAAATAAAAGCTGAAGCGCCATTGGAAGGATTGAAGACAAAGAAAAAAACCGCGGGACCAGCCCCATCGGTTTAGGCAAAAACAAATATTTACGCCTTTTCAGCTTCTTCTTCTTTGATTCTTTCCAATGCCATTTCATATGCATCATTTCCATAGTTGAGGCAGCGCTTTACACGGGAAATGGTTGCCGTGCTAGCACCCGTATCTGTTTCAATCTTATGATACGTTTTTCCTTCGCGAAGCATGCGTGCTACTTCCAGGCGCTGGGCCAGAGATTGTATTTCATTCACTGTACATAAGTCGTCAAAGAATCGGTAGCACTCTTCCAGATCTTTTAAAGATAAAACAGACTTAAATAACTGATCGAGTTCTTTGCCTCTTAGCTTATCAATTTGCATATATTTGCATACCCCTTTATTTTACAGTTTATTGTTTAGCATCAAAGGAAACCGTTTGCTCCAGCCCTGGGTTTGATGGAACGATGTTGATCCATGTTTTTCCCGGCACCAGTCCAGCCTGCTGGCCGTTTAAGACAGGCAGAATTCGTCCGTCAATATTTTCCCACTGCACCTCAGTCACTTTTCCTTTTTGAAGGAGATAACCTTTTCCCCCAGAAGTTAAGTTAATATCACGGCGGCCTGCGCTGTCAACCACCTGATGATCCGCTTCTGCGATGAAAATGTTATCGAGTAATGCAGGTTCCCCGGATTTGTAGTCAGCTGTTAGCTCACCGTTGGAATATCTTTTGTATTTCCCAAGTCCTTCATCATATTCATAGATGACATTGAATAATTCATTATCCCGGTAGGAGACCATGGCAGAGTCAGCTTTCTCTCCCTGAATTGCCTTTACCTCTTTCTTTGACAGAAATTCAAGTGATTTCGGTTCATCGTCCATCGCATAATTTTTTTCTTTGGCACCCTTCAGCACATTGTCAAAAGAGATATAGGAATTATGCGGAGCCTGTCTAAAGCTTTCCCTTTTAAACAATGTACCGTCATAGTGCATCCCATTCAGGTTATCTACATACCCCTGATCCAGCAATTCTTTGGCCTCCGGACTGTATCCATGCGCAATATAGAGGCTGTCAAAGCCTTTGGCCAGCTCAATATAATAGTCCCTGGAACTTCTGACAGGTCCTATCATTTCGGGCCGCTCACTTTGAAAAATAGCAAGAAAACGAGTCACGTCACCTTCTGCCAGCATTTCGTAGACGATATCAGCCTGATTAATACCAGATTGCGGACGGGCTTTCGGATGGTTATTGATCATCACCGAGACAGCCCTTCCATCCACTTCGGTTTCAGACCCGATGCCTGTGAGCGGATACTGAAATGGAAGTTCATTTTCAGAGCTGACTCCTTTTGTCGCTTCTTCCGCTTTTTCCGTCTCCTGCTTTGCCGGCTCCTCTGCTTTTTCTTTACTGCATCCAGAAACGAGGAACAATGCCGCTGCCGATATAGCTATCCATCTTTTTAACATTTTTCACCCCGTAAGATTGTAGCTTTTTATGCACTTTCTATGTTAGCTCCCTTGAGCAGTTTTGATCTCTCTCTATTCCTTCTCTTTCATATTTTAACGCATTATCGTCGGAAAGAGTACCGTTTTATTCATGACATCATACATTCCCTGCTGAGTAATTCGGATATAGGGCAGATGAGTTGAAGAGAAAAAGAGCAGCGTGTACATTGGATCTTCATGTCTATAACCTTGATCACGCAAATAATGCACAAGCTGTTTTTCTTCCTTCATTAAATCCTCCACATTTTTATGTGACATGATGCCTTTTAAGCGGAGCTCCATCTCCTGGACAATACTCCCCCCTTCAGATATGACAATGCCTCCGCCAATTTCCTTTAGCCGGTTAAATGCATTTAGCATTTCCTTTTTGTTTTTTCCAATTAAGATGATATCACCAGTATTGGAAAATGAACTGGCCATTCCATCCAGGCTTTGCGAGAAACCCTTCAGTATGGTATTAATGCGCCAGTTTCCATTCCGGTCTACCAGCATGAAGAAACATTCATCATGATCTCGATCCAGCTCTTCGGCTGAAACGTCAATTGTGATGGAGTAGGGCTTCGTAATGACCGCATTCTCAAGTCTTATCCCAAAAGGCATGGAGAATTGCATATCATCAGCCGTCAGCTCCCAATCAATCTCCAGCGGTTCAAAGCCGTATTCTTCCCATTCTATAGGCTTATAGGCATGCAGGTTTTCACCGTCTCTCTTCACCCATTCCCCTTTGGCAATAACAGATATAGGGGTTGGCTCGCTTTCATCTGACAGGAAATTGATATTGGCAACCCTTCCTGTCGCAATGGAGCCATGTAAATAATCGATTCCATAATGGCGGGCCACATTAATGGTTGCCATATTATAAGCATCAATAACTGGCACTCCTTTATCTATGGCAATGCGAATCATATGGTCAATGATTCCCTGCTCATAAAAGGAGGAAAAGGAACCGTCTGTTGTGAATACCATCCGATCATATTGATCAATTCCGATTTCATGCATTTCTTCCAATAAAACCGGCAGATCCGGACGGATGGAAGAATATCTGAGTGATACGGTATATCCCTGCAAAAGTCGATTGTACACATCTTTCCCAGTCATTGACTCATGGTCACAATCCGCGCCCAGCAGCATAAGCTTTGCAAGCGTTTTTTCAGATGCCCCCGGAAAATGCCCTTCAATCTTTTTCCTCATCCGCTTTGTTTCCTGAATCCAATGGAGCATCATATCATCGCCATCCAATAGCTTCGGCCACCCTGTAAGCTCTCCACCCTGGAGCACAGCATCATGCTCAAGCCATGATTTAACGTTTCCATGTGAAAAAACAGATTCTTCGTGCTGGATCTCTGTTTGAGCGTCAAACCGGCACCACCAATAGGTTGTAGCAGGCATGTTTCTCATTTCCCTCAAAAAGGAAAACGCTTTCTTTTTATCCTGCTGTAAAGCAAGCACCATATTGTCATTAATCAGGGTTGTGGTACCAAACTGCGATGCATAGCTCGCCAGGGAATGGGGATTATATAATTGAAATGGATGGGCATGCGGCTCGATATATCCGGGAACGAGCGTAAGACCAGTGCAATCAATGATCTCACTCCGATCTGTTTTTTCGGGCAGCTTTTCGCCCACATAAACTATCCGGTCGCCATAAATCCATATATTTGCTGTTATCCATTTGCGAAGTGCCTGGTTCAGATAACGAGCGTTCTTAAGTAATATCGTCGGTGACAATTTTCCGTCCAATACGGAAACATGTTCACGCAAGTGCCTGTTTTTCCAACGGTAACGCTGTTCCAGCACCATACTCCCTCCCTTGTTGATTTCTATATATAAATACTCTGTTTTCAGAATGAATATAATGAGTAAAACGGCTTTAAATCAATAAAGAAAGCCCTTACATTTTCTCTTGTTTATTATAGTAACATATTTCACTGTTTAACGCATTAAAGAATCAGTAAAAGATTGTAAAAATTTTGTGAAGGCGGTGGGACCTGTGCAGGTAAAATCAAATATCGGCATTGTAAATGCCTTAATACGCATAACAATTGGATTAACGATACTGGCCTGGAGCACTTCAAAACTTGTAAAACGGCCTTGGCGGGACTCTTATCTTGTGATGGCCATGCTGGGTGGCATGAAAGTGGCTGAGGGGATTGTCCGCTTTTGTCCTTTAACAGCCCTTTTTGAAAGAGGACAGGATATGGTTCAGGAAAAAAGGGGAAATCACGTTAACAATGATGAGGCTGCCGAGGAGATTCTGCCTTTTAACCCTTCTTAGCCATACAGGAGCGCAGACAAAGAATACCAAGCCCTCCCCGGTCGTGCAAAGTAAATAATTCAGCCCCCTATTTGGGGGCTGAACATTAGAAAGGAGCTGACAATATGTTCTGGGAATACGTAATGGATATGACGTTCGTTCTGACAGCCATAATAGGAAGCATTGTAGCACTCCTGTTTGTGTATATCCGGAAAACTAAGAAAGGACGTGCACGATAGCTTTATCGGCAATATCTTTGCGGCAGAATACACCTTCACACTGAAGTTTTTCCAGTTCTGAATATACTTTTTGCTGCGCTTCTTTCAATGTGGACGCCTTAGCTCCCGCCAGCAGCACGCGCCCGCCATTTGTTACAAACTCCCCTGAGCTGTTTCGATCAGTGCCGGCATGGAAGACTAAAACATCTTTAAGCAAATGCAGCCCATTCAGAACAGCTCCTTTTTCGTATGCTTCAGGATAGCCTTTTGACGCAGCAACCACTCCGACGATTGCTTCTTGACTCCACTCGATTTCAGGCTGCTCCCCATTTAGGACTGCCAGCATGACCTCAGCCAGATCCGAATTCATCCGCGGCAGAATTACCTGTGTTTCAGGATCTCCAAAGCGGGCATTAAATTCGATTACCTTCGGCCCTTTTGATGTTTTAATCAGACCTGCATATAAAATTCCGGTAAAACTCCGGCCTTCCTGAACCATTGCTTTTGCCGCCGGCTTTAAAACTTGTTCAACAGCCTCTGAAACTATTTCATCACCAATATGCGGTACGGGTGAATAAGCCCCCATCCCGCCTGTATTCGGTCCCTGATCTCCATCAAAAGCACGCTTGTGATCCTGGGCAATTTCTAGCGGCACCACTGTTTCTCCGTTCACAAAGGCCATTAAAGAGAATTCTTCCCCTTCAAGGAATTCTTCTATTACGACAGTTGAAGAAGCTTGGCCAAACTTTTCATTTAATAAAAGCTCCTTAATTCCGGATAACGCTTCCTGCATAGTCATGGCTACTATTACGCCTTTTCCTGCTGCAAGCCCATCTGCTTTCAGAACAATGGGAGCACCCTTTGCTTCAATATAGGCTTTCGCTTCTTCATAGTCGCTGAATACTCCATATTCAGCTGTCGGAATCGCATATTTCTTCATTAGCTCTTTGGCAAAAGACTTGCTGCCTTCAATTTCTGCTGCAGCTTTTTTCGGTCCAAATACCTTTAATCCAGCCTCTTCAAATCGGTCTGCCAGCCCTTCTAGCAGCGGTACTTCTGGCCCAATTACAGTCAGATCAATTTCATTTTCCTGAGCAAACTGCACAAGTTTTTCCTGTTCGTTTTCCTGAATGGAAACCAGTTGTGCCGAATCTTCCATTCCTGGATTTCCCGGTGCTGCAAAAACCTGTTCCACTGAAGGACCTTGATTCATCTTCCAGCAAATGGCATGTTCACGTCCGCCTCTTCCAATAACCAATACCTTCATTATGCCCACCTCCGTATAATGTCAGCTATAATAACATGGCCTCAGTTCGAGGCGCCTCCGCTTTCGTTTAATGCTTAAAGTGTCTAACACCTGTAAAGACCATTGCAATGCCATACTCATCAGCTTTTTTTATGGAATCCTCATCACGGATGGATCCTCCCGGCTGAATGATGGCTTTGATGCCTGCTTTGGCTGCAACTTCAACTGTGTCGTTCATTGGGAAGAAGGCATCAGATGCCATTACTGCCCCATTTGCTTTTTCTCCGGCCTGTTCAAGCGCAATTTTGGCAGAGCCCACACGGTTCATCTGGCCTGCACCAACTCCAAGTGTCATATTTTCATCATTGACGACGATCGCATTGGACTTTACATGCTTAACAACTTTCCAGCCGAGCTTCAGTGCTTTCCACTCTTCTTCTGTCGGCTCTCTCCTGGTCGCTACTTTTACTTCGGCATTTTCAAGGGTGAACAGATCATATTCCTGCGTCAGCAAACCGCCTTCAATAGCGGATAATCTCATCTCCGCTTTCTTTTTACCGCCAAAAGGAATAGTCAGCAAACGCAGATTCTTTTTCCCTTTTAAAATCTCAAGTGCTTCCTCCGAGAAGGAAGGTGCAATGATGATCTCAAGGAAAATTTCATATAGCTTTTTGGCTGTCTCAGCATCCACTTCCCTGTTAAGGGCAATAATCCCGCCAAAAATCGATACAGGATCTGCTTCAAAAGCTTTAGAGAAAGCTTCAAAGACATTTTCCCCTGTCCCAACTCCACAAGGGTTCATATGCTTAACAGCAACTGCAGCAGGCTCAGAGAATTCCTTAACAATCTGAAGCGCTGCATCTGCATCATTTATATTATTGTAGGATAATTCTTTGCCGTGAAGCTGTTCAGCATTAGCAATCGAAAATTCAGATCCAAGCGGCTTGCGGTAAAAAGCAGCTTTTTGGTGAGGATTCTCCCCGTATCTCAAAGTTTGCTTCAATTCATACGTAACCGTTAATTTTTCAGGCGTTTCTTCATTTGCCAAATCTGACATATATTCAGCAATCATCGCATCATAGGCAGCTGTGTGGCGGAATACCTTCGCAGCAAGCCTGCGGCGGGTTTCCTTTTGAACCTCTCCGGTTTCTTTCAGCTGTGAAAGAACTGTTTCATAATCAGCAGGATCCACTACAACCGTTACATAGTCATGGTTCTTGGCGGAAGCACGCAGCATGGCCGGACCGCCGATATCAATATTCTCTATCGCATCCTCTACTGTCACATCCGGTTTTGCGATAGTCTGCTGGAACGGATATAAATTCACGCACACAACCTGAATAGGCTGGATCCCATGCTCCTCAAGCTGCTGTTTGTGGCCTGGCTCACCATGCTTAGCCAGCAGTCCGCCATGTATCAACGGATTTAATGTTTTCACACGCCCTTCCAGAATTTCCGGAAAGCCTGTCACATCGCTTACCCCGATAACAGGAACTCCGCTCTCCTCCAGCGCTTTTTTTGTACCGCCTGTTGAGATAATTTCAAAACCCAATTCACTTAGCTGCTGGGCAAATTCTGTTATGCCATTTTTGTCGGAAACACTGATTAATGCACGTTTCTTCATGTTCGCTCCCCCTGACTCTATCGATGATATGATATACTTTAGCACTCTACCATTTTAGCATAGAAAAGATCCTGCAAAACCTGCGGATAAAGTTTGTGCTCGACTTCATGTATTTTCTTTTGAAGACTCTCAAGCGTTTCATCCGCATCTATAGCAACTGGCGCTTGAGCAATTATCGGGCCCGTATCCATGCCTTCATCTACAAAATGAACCGTCACACCGCTTACCTTCACTTTGGCCGATAATGCCTGGCCAATCGCGTCCTTACCTGGAAAAGCAGGAAGAAGAGAAGGATGGATATTAATAATTCGGCCTTCAAACTCTTTTAAAAGCGTCGGGCCAATCAGTCTCATATAGCCTGCGAGAATAATATACTCTGCCCCGCTCTCCTTCAGCTCTTGCAAAATTGCTCTTTCGTACTCTGCTTTGCCTGCATAGTCTTTAGCTGAAAAAACAAATTGCGGAACTTGCTCGTTTTGAGCGCGCTGGATGCTGTATGCACCTGGCCGGTCACAGACAAACAGGACGATCTCAGCCTGCAGGTCCCCATTTCTGACGGCATCAGCAATGGCTTGAAAGTTCGTTCCGCTTCCGGAAGCAAACACTGCTATTTTTTTCATGACTTCCTCCAAGTTACAGAATTTCAATTCCTTCCTGATCCGTTACAGTCCCCATCAGATAAGCCTTTTCATCAATTTCATTAAAATAGGCGATCAGTTCATCAGCTTTTTCTTTATCTGCTGCAATCACCATGCCTGTTCCCATATTAAAAATATTGTACATTTCCTTGCGTTCCAGTCCGCCGATTTTCTCCATCACTGAAAATACCGGAGGCACTTCCCAATTGCTTTCAGTAAGCTGGGCGCCAAGACCTTCAGGCAGCATGCGCGGAATATTTTCAATAAATCCGCCGCCTGTAATATGTGCCATGCCCTTCAGCTTGAACTTCTTCATAGCAGACAGCAGCGGTTTTACATATATTTTTGTAGGGCGAAGCAGCTCTTCCCCTAAGGTGCAGCCTAATTCTTCTACATGATCTGTTAAGGACATATCCGCTTTTTCAAAAAACAGTTTTCTGACAAGCGAGTAGCCATTACTGTGAATTCCGCTTGAGGCAAGGCCGATCAGTACATCTCCTGCCTTGATGTCCGCACCATTAATCAGTCTGGATTTTTCACAGGCACCAACCGCAAATCCGGCAAGATCATATTCTTCCTCACTGTACATGCCAGGCATTTCGGCAGTTTCACCGCCTACAAGTGCACACCCTGCCTGTTCGCAGCCATCCGCAATGCCCTTCACAATCGCTTCAATCCGTTCAGGCGCCGCTTTTCCGCAGGCGATATAATCCAAGAAATACAGAGGCTCTGCTCCCTGTACGACAATATCATTTACACACATGGCGACTGCATCAATCCCAATGGTGTCATGTTTATCCATCATAAAAGCAAGCATCAGCTTCGTGCCGACACCATCTGTACCTGAAACGAGAACCGGTTCCTTCAGGTTTAGTTCAGATAGATCGAACATGCCGCCAAATCCGCCCAAACCGCCGAGCACACCCGGACGAATCGTCTTCTGTACGTGTTTTTTCATGCGGGAAACTGCTTCATATCCAGCTTCAATATCTACTCCGGCCTGTTTATATGCATTTGCCATCTGTCTCTCACCCCATATTAGAAAAGCGTAAGCGCCTTGCTCACCTCAGACAAGCAAAAGACGAGCCTCTCGTGAAGGCGTTCTATGCCTTTCTGGAAGGAATGTCTTATGACCTCGAGGAGGCAGGCGCTACAGCTAGACAGTTATCGTATTTCAAAGTTACTTCTTCATCAATAAAGGCCGATCCTACAACTTATCGGCCAAATTAGTGCTTTTACCGGTCAAAAATCAAGTTTTTCCGGCCAAATTCCTATATTTATCGGCCAAACAAAGCAGGTTATCGGCCAATTGAATTGTTATACTTTTTCATAAGGATGCAAAGTACTTGGATAAATCTCAGTCGGATACTGCCCTGTAAAGCATGCCAGGCATTGTCCATCTTTCCGTCCAATTGCTTTGACCATGCCCTCTGTACTTAAAAAGGTAAGTGTGTCTGCACCAATGATTTCTCTTATTTCCTCAACAGAATGATTGCCGGCAATCAATTCTTCCTTTGTCGATGTATCGATTCCATAGAAGCATGGATTCTTAATCGGAGGTGAACTGATCAGCACATGCACTTCAGTCGCTCCAGCTTCCTTCAGCATGGTGACGATCCGTCTGCTTGTTGTTCCGCGAACGATCGAGTCGTCCACCATGATGACTCTCTTGCCTTCTACCACCCCGCGTACAGGCGACAGCTTCATCTTCACACCCTGTTCACGCAGCGACTGCGAAGGCTGAATAAATGTACGTCCTACATAGCGGTTTTTAATCAGACCCATCTCGTAAGGAATGCCGGATGCTTCAGCATAGCCAATCGCAACCGAAATGCTGGAATCCGGTACACCAGTAACAACATCACCTTCAATTGGCACTTCAAGAGCCAGCTGTTTTCCAAGGTTTTTCCGGGCTGTATGAACGTTGATCCCGTTGATATTGCTGTCCGGACGGGAAAAATAAACATATTCCATTGTGCACATGGCAATATTAGAGGCCATGGCAAACATTTCTGAACGGAAGCCATTATCATCAATAATCAGCAGCTCCCCCGGAAGAATATCGCGGATAAACTCGGCTCCCACCACATCAAAAGCACAGGTTTCAGATGCAACCGCATAAGCATCGCCGATTTTGCCAAGAGAGAGCGGCCTCATGCCGTTCGGGTCCAGCGCAACCATCAGCTCTGTTTCAGTCATGATCAGAAAAGCATAAGCTCCTTTAATCATGGATAACGCATTTTTGACACGATCCTTGAGGGAGGAAAATCCTGCACGCTTAATTAAGTGAGCAAGCACCTCTGTATCCGAGCTCGTTTGGAAAATGCTTCCTTGTCCTTCAAGCTGATGCTTTAAAGCAGTCGCGTTTACCAGATTTCCATTATGGCAAAGAGCAAGGCTTCCGCTTTGAGAGTTGAACAGGAGAGGCTGGACATTTTCATAACCGCCACCCCCGGCAGTCGCATAGCGTACATGCCCGATTGCTGCTTTCCCTTCCAGTTCCTTCATGGCATCTGATGTGAAAATTTCCGTTACAAGGCCTTCACCTTTAATGCCTTTCAGCTTCTTTCCATCGGTAACAACCATTCCGGTGCCTTCCTGGCCGCGGTGCTGCAGGCTATGGAGCCCGTAATAGGTGATCTGGGAAGCATCCTGATGCCCCCAGATTCCAAAAACACCGCACTCTTCATTCAGTCCTCTTATTTCAGCAAGCATGGGATAGCTCCTTTCCAGGCCTGCTTTAGAACGTCAACTTGTTCGGCAAGCAATAGGCCCTCTTCATTAGAGATATAAAGTACAGGTGCTTCTGTTACTTCACCGATTAGTGCCGCGTCGACTAAATTTTCGAATGCTTCCTGGTTTTCTTTTTTTACAGAAAGAAGGAAACGGGATTGTGATTCACTGAATAAAGCTGAAGTTGCATTTCCTGTAACCTTGATATCCGCTCCCAGACCTTTTGAACCGATGAGACTTTCTGCGGCTGCTACAGCTAATCCGCCTTCTGCTACATCATGCGCAGATGCTACAAGTCCTGAACGGATGGCTTTTAGAATTTGCTCCTGTGCCTTTTCTTCTTTTTCGAGATCAAGCCCAGGTGCTTTTCCGAAAATCCTGCCGTATGTCATTTTCTGAAGCTCACTGCCGCCAAACTCATCCTTTGTTTCGCCAACCAGATAAATTAAGTCCCCAGCTGCTTTAAATGATTGAGATGTTACATGGTCAATATCCTCTACCAGTCCGACCATTCCGATGACAGGTGTCGGATAGATCGCTGTTCCATTTGTTTCGTTATATAAAGAGACGTTTCCGCCGATAACTGGTGTATCCAATGTGCGGCATGCTTCACTGATTCCGTCTGCCGCTTTTTCAATTTGCCAGAAGATTTCAGGCTTCTCCGGATTACCAAAGTTCAGATTATCTGTTATCGCCAATGGCTGACCGCCGGAGCAAATGATGTTTCTTGCCGCTTCGGCCACAGCAATTTTTCCGCCTGTTTCCGGGTCAAGATACATATACCGTGAATTACAGTCTGTCGTCATAGCCAATCCTTTGCGGGTGCCGCGGATGCGGATGACAGCTGCATCTGATCCAGGTGCCACTACAGTATTCGTGCGGACCATATAGTCGTACTGGTCATAAACCCATTCCTTGCTGGCGATTGTCGGCTGCTGGAGAAGCTTCACAAGCGTTTCCTTGTAATCGTCCACTGCTGGGATTTCGTTCTCCATCGCCTGAAATTCACGGAAATACTCAGGCTCGCTTGATGGCTTATGGTAAACTGGCGCATCCTCTGCAAGTGCATCTACAGGCAGCTCTGCCACCACTTCTCCCTGATGAGTTAGACGAAGCATTTTATCATCGGTTACCTTGCCGACAGAAACGGCTTCCAGGCCATATTTGGAAAATAAATCAACAATCTCCTGCTCGCGTCCTTTTTTTACAACAATCAGCATTCTCTCCTGAGACTCGGAAAGCATCATTTCATATGCCGTCATGCCTGTTTCCCTTTGAGGAACAAGGTCAAGATTCATTTCAATACCCGATCCCGCTTTGCTGGCCATCTCAGCAGAAGAGCTTGTCAGACCTGCAGCTCCCATATCCTGAATGCCGACAAGTGCGTCAGACTGGACCAGTTCAAGACATGCCTCCAGCAGAAGCTTTTCCATGAATGGATCGCCAACCTGTACAGCCGGGCGTTTTGATTCTGATTGGTCTGTTAATTCTTCTGATGCAAAAGTAGCACCATGGATACCGTCACGTCCCGTTTTCGCGCCAACATACATAACGGTGTTGCCTACTCCATGAGCCTGGCCTTTTTTAATATCTTTGTGGTCGATTAAGCCGACACACATCGCGTTTACAAGCGGATTTCCTTCATAGGAAGAATCAAACTGCACTTCTCCGCCAACTGTCGGAATACCGATGCAGTTTCCGTAACCCGCAATGCCTGCGACTACTTCTTTAAAAAGGTACCGTACACGAGGAGAATCCAATTCTCCAAAGCGTAAAGAGTTGAGGAGTGCGACCGGTCTTGCGCCCATTGAAAATACATCGCGGATAATCCCGCCGACACCTGTTGCTGCCCCCTGGTAAGGCTCGATTGCAGAAGGGTGATTGTGGCTTTCGATTTTAAACACAACTGCTTGCCCATCGCCGATATCAACAATTCCAGCTCCTTCCCCTGGTCCCTGAAGTACTTTCTCTCCTGTTGTCGGGAACTTGCTTAAAACGGGCTTTGAGTTTTTATAGCTGCAATGCTCTGACCACATAACCGAAAACAAACCGATTTCTGTGTAATTTGGCAAACGCCCGATAATCTTTTCAATCAACGCAAATTCGTCATCAGACAATCCCATCTCTTTGTATACCTTCTGTGCCTTTAATTGTTCCGGACTTGGCTCAAGCATTAACGACATGTGCTTCCCTCCATTGTTTTACGATTGATTGAAAAAGTTTCAGGCCATCTGCTCCCCCTAAAAGCTCATCAACAGCTCTCTCAGGGTGCGGCATCATACCGAGGACATTTCCTTTTTCATTGACAATGCCTGCAATGTTTTCCAGGCTGCCATTTGGATTTGTTTCATTATAAGTAAAGACAATCTGATTATTTGCCTTTAAAGCTGCAAGAGTTGCTTCATCACAATAGTAGTTTCCTTCGCCATGGGCGATTGGAATATTAATTACTTCGCCTTTTCCGTATACGGATGAAAACATAGTTTCGTTGTTTTCAACCTTCAGCTCAACCGTACGGCAGATGAATTTCAGACTGTCATTTCTTCTCATCGCTCCTGGCAAAAGACCCGCTTCCAATAAAATTTGGAATCCGTTGCAGACTCCCAAGATTGGCTTGCCTGCCTCAGCCGCTTTTATAACTTCCTTCATGACATTACTGAAGCGTGCGACAGCACCTGAACGAAGATAATCTCCGTAAGAGAAACCGCCGGGAAGAAGAATTCCGTCATATTCGTCTAAGCTTTCTGCGTCATGCCAAACATA
Source organism: Cytobacillus sp. GQ23 (assembly GCF_059758675.1). Taxonomy (NCBI): domain Bacteria; kingdom Bacillati; phylum Bacillota; class Bacilli; order Caryophanales; family Bacillaceae; genus Cytobacillus; species Cytobacillus sp. GQ23. Next base: position 6,009 of record NZ_JCAXER010000013.1, on the reverse strand, counting down.
TTCAGCTTCCGCTCCAAGCTCGTCCTTTACTGCATGGTACATATCGATGTCACAATTGGACCCTGGAAATACGATCACAGCGAACTTCACTGAGCAACAGCCTCCTCGATTTCAAAGCGGTAATCTTCAATCACAACGTTAGCCAATAAGCGCTCACACATTTCCTTCACAGCTTCTTCTACAGGACGATCGCTTTTTTCCACTGTCAGCTCCATGTATTTTCCAATGCGCACATCAGATACTTCGCTGTAATTCATGGAATGCAGAGAGTTTTTTACAACCGTTCCCTGAGGATCTAGAACACTTTCTCTTAATGTGACGAAAACTTTTACTTTGTACATACTGTTTGGCCTCCCAGTCTCGCTAAAATATTTTCATATGCATCAGTTAAATTTCCAAGGTCCCTGCGGAAAACATCTTTATCCAATTTTTCATTCGTTTCAATATCCCAAAGCCTGCAGGTATCTGGTGAAATCTCATCAGCCAGCAGAATTTGGCCAGCTGCATCTTTACCAAACTCCAGCTTGAAATCTACTAATTTAATGCCGAGCTCTTTGAAGAAATCTCTTAAAATATTATTAACCTGAAGTGCCTTTTCCTGTAATAGGGCTGCTTCCTGCTTTTCAGCCAGCTGAAGAACTTCAATATGATCTTCTGTCAGCAGCGGATCACCCAGCTCATCATCTTTGTAGTAGAACTCAACGATTGGCCTTGATAATTCTTTCCCTTCTTCAACTCCCAATCTCTTAGAAAAGCTCCCCGCCGCAACATTGCGGACTACTGTTTCGAGCGGAATGATCTCCACCTTTTTAACAAGCTGCTCTGTCTCTGAAAGTTTTTCAATAAAGTGAGATTCAATCCCCAGTTCATGAAGCTTTGAAAAAAGCAGACTCGTAATCTCGTTATTCAGACGGCCCTTGCCGCTGATACTTGCTTTTTTCTCGCCATTAAAGGCTGTTGCAGAATCCTTATATTCAATCCAGACGATGTTTTCATCGTTTGTCTGATAAACTTTTTTGGCTTTGCCTTCGTATAACAATGCTCCTTTTTCCATGGCGGAGAGCCCCCTTTATTTGATTGGCTGCTAGGCGTATTATTAAGAAGATTGGGAATTTTCCCGTTAATAAAGAGGTAAAGACTGCTCTCTACCTCTTTATTTTTTTACAAACCTAAGCGGTCAAAAATTGTATCCACATGCTTGATATGGTAGTTATAGTCAAAGCAATCATCAATTTCTGATGAAGATAGCTTTGATGTAATAATTTCGTCCTGCTCGATCAAACTGCGGAATTGGACCTGCTTTTCCCACGCTTCCATGGCACGGGGCTGTACTGTGTCATATGCCTCTTCACGAGTCATGCCCTTGTCAATTAAAGCAAGAAGAACTCGCTGAGAGTAAATAAGCCCCAGTGTACGGTCCATATTGCGTTTCATGTTGTCAGGGAAAACTGTTAAGTTCTTAACAATATTCCCAAATCGGTTCAGCATGTAATTCAGCGCGATTGTTGCATCAGGCAGAATAATTCTTTCTGCTGATGAGTGGGAAATATCCCGCTCATGCCATAACGCTACATTCTCATACGCTGTCATCATGTAGCCGCGGATTACTCTTGCCATTCCCGTCATATTTTCTGAACCAATCGGGTTGCGTTTATGCGGCATCGCTGAAGATCCCTTTTGACCTTTCGCGAAAAACTCTTCCACTTCACGCGTTTCGCTTTTTTGAAGGCCGCGGATTTCTGTCGCAAACTTTTCAATTGAAGTGGCCACAAGTGCAAGTGCACCCATATAATGCGCATGACGGTCACGCTGAAGTGTTTGTGTTGAGATCGGCGCTGGCTGGATGCCCAGCTTTTCACACACATATTTTTCAACAAATGGATCAATGTTGGCATACGTTCCAACTGCACCAGAAATCTTACCGAATTCTACCCCTGCAGCAGCTTCTTTAAAGCGGTCAAGATTGCGCTTCATTTCTTCATACCACAGTGCAAGCTTTAAACCAAATGTAGTCGGCTCAGCATGCACCCCGTGTGTACGTCCCATCATCACTGTATGCTTGTGTTCCTGTGCTTTATTTTTCAGAATTTCCACGAATCGTTCGATATCTTTGAGAAGAATATCATTTGCCTGCTTGATTAGGTATGAAAGCGCCGTATCAACCACATCTGTTGAAGTAAGCCCGTAATGAACCCATTTGCGCTCCTCGCCAAGCGTTTCAGATACCGCGCGCGTGAATGCGACAACATCATGCCGTGTTTCCGCTTCGATTTCTTTAATACGCTCAATATTAAAAGAAGCATTTTCCCGGATTTTCTGTACATCTTCTTTCGGAATATCTCCTAATTCAGCCCAGGCTTCACAGGCAAGTATTTCTACCTCAAGCCATGCCTTAAAGCGGTTTTCTTCTGTCCAGATAGCTCCCATTTCCGGTCTCGTATAACGTTCAATCATGTTTTATCCTCCGATCTTTTCCTTCACAGGGGTCCAAATGCCACTTCTGTCTGCTTCTTCAAGTGCCTCTTCGGCAGAGTTCCGTAAAAGCGTGACATGGCCCATTTTGCGTTTATATTTGGCATCCTTTTTTCCATACAAATGAATCTTCCAGTCATTCAATTCAGGTATTTTCTTGATTAAAGGTTCCTGGTGCTCTCCTAGTATGTTTACCATAACAGCAGGTTTTAATAGCTCTGTGCTGCCAAGGGGCCAATTGCAGACCGCACGGATATGCTGTTCAAACTGAGAGGTCTCGCAGGCTTCAATTGAATAATGGCCTGAGTTATGCGGACGGGGTGCAAGCTCGTTAATGTAAACCTGCCCGTTTTTCGTCAAAAACATTTCAACTGCCAATGTTCCGACAAGGTTTAAAGCTTCTGCCAGCTGGTTTGCTGCACTTACTGCCCTTTCCTCAGCATCAGCTGTAATCATGGCCGGCACAATTGTCTGGTGCAATATGTTTTCTTTATGGACATTTTCGCCGACTGGAAATACTGCGCTTTCTCCCGAGATATTCCGGCAAATAATAACTGATATTTCCTTTTCAAAAGTGATCCATTTTTCAAGGACGCACACGCCATTATCAAGAAGCTGTGCAGCTTTCTTAATATCCTGCCCGTCCTTTATCACAACTTGCCCTTTTCCGTCATACCCGCCTCTGGAGGTCTTTAATACTGCTGGATAGCCAAGCTTTTCTATATTATCATAAATGTCTTTTTCAGTCGTAATGACCGCATATGGCGCTACCTCACAGCCGGCTTTTTGGATGGCTGCTTTTTCCTTTGTCCGGTCCTGGGTGATCTCCAGTACTTCGCTTCCCTGTGGGACATACGCATTTGCACATAGCCACTCAAGAGCTTCGGCACTGATATTTTCGAATTCATAAGTGACAACATCACTTACTTTTGCCAGCTCTTTTATAGAATCTAAATCTCCGTATTCTCCAAGGATTCTAATATCCGCAACCTGCCCGCAAGGAGAGTCTTCTGACGGATCTAATACCGCAATCCTGAAGCCATTAGCCTTGGCTGCCAGGGCCATCATTCTCCCAAGCTGTCCACCGCCGATAATTCCAATAGTTTGTCCTGGTAAAATGGTTTTATTAGACAAGGTCATCACTGCTTTCCAGTACTTCTTGTTTTGTTTTATCTCTTTTTGACTGAAGGCGTTCTGCAATGGCTTTATCAAAAGAGCCAAGGATTTGCGCTGCCAGCAATCCGGCATTTACAGCACCTGCTTTTCCAATCGCAACGGTTGCTACCGGGACTCCGCCAGGCATCTGAACGATCGATAGCAATGAATCCAGTCCGTTTAAAGCTTTGGATTGGACAGGCACTCCAATCACAGGAAGTGTTGTTTTTGCTGCCACCATTCCCGGCAGGTGTGCAGCTCCTCCTGCCCCCGCAATAATTACCTTAATGCCTCTGTCTCTTGCCTGTTCCGCATATTCAAACATTAGATCTGGAGTGCGATGGGCTGAAACAACTTTTTTTTCAAAGGGGATTTCCAGCTCTTCCAGAATTCCGCAAGCGTGCTTCATTGTCTCCCAATCCGATTTGCTTCCCATAATGACTGCTGCTTGTGCGCTCATTCCTTCTCCTCCAAATCTTCTAATATAAAAACCCGCACAGACCCCTTCTCTTATATGAGAGAAAGTAATCTGTCCGGGCTAAAAAGAACCGTTAGAAAGACACCTGCAAACGGCAGGATCTATTCCTTCTACATGCCGGGCATATCAGCTTTCCCTCATAGTCCGGCAATTTACGGTTGCCAGGTAGAAACTTATGGGCCATATTCCCATTATTATACGAGGGTTATTCACGTTTTATTAACTACCATCATATTAACAACATACCTGATACTCTGTCAATTGAAAAATCGAACGATACTAAAAGTCAGACAATTAATGTTCGTGTTTTAGCCTTCAACTCGCTTTGCTTCAAAAACAATCTGCCGGCCGGCCGGTTCATACTCCACCTGTCCTGATTTTTTAACTTCCTTGAAAATAGGCTTTTCCGTCCTTCTAACAGGCATATAGCCTGTCTTTTTGATTCTTTCGAGGCACTGGTCAATGGTTTCATTTTCCTGCACTTCGAATGCCATTTTATTCTTGCCTTTTCTCATTGAGATAACTTTCCTCTCTTAACGGATTTTACCCAGAAGCCGCCATGAATCGTTTTCGGCTCATAGGCGATGATGAATGCTTTAGGATCCAGCTCTTTTATCGTCTGATAAAGCTTCAATTCATATTTTCGCGGTGTCAGAATCTGCAGGGCCATCCGATCGCCTTCAAGACCATTGGCAGCCCAGTTTGTCACGCCATAGCCTTTATCTCTTAAAGCCTTTGGCAGATCCCGGTCATATTCTTTTGTAATGACATTTACGGTAATATAACCAAGGGCCAGCTTCTCTTCTATTTTCATTCCAACAATAACACCGATTCCATAACCGACCGCATAGGCTATCAAATTTTGAATTTCATTCAGGTTATCCAGAACCAGTCCAAGTCCAATGACATAAATAACAACTTCAATTGTGCTTATAAAAGCTGCCAGGTAACGCTGTCCCTTTAGCGTCAAAATCATCCTGATGGTAAAAAATGATACATATACGATATTAATGATCAAAATAATAGCGACCATAATAAAACTGTTTTCCAGCAACGCAAGTCCTCCTTCATAAGGAATTAAGAGGCAAAGGAGTGTCCTCTCCCCATTAAGTCACTATTGTACAAAAGAAATTAGCTTTTGGTAACCTTTTTTCAAAAATTGAATCTTTATGAATAGGTTATCCTTTTTTGAGTGGGATGAAACTGCTCAATTATGCCTGTAGTAGTGGAGCTTATAAGATGGAGAGAAGTTTGATCAGTTTTATTTAGCAGGTTTCGGATGTTATTTGGCATGTTTGGGGTTTTATCTTATATTATCTAACAGGTTTTGGATTTATCTAGCATTTGGCACTCTTGATCTTTAGAGAGAACAAATTTGAGGTTTTACAAACGGAGGAATAGAGAGTTGCACATATATGGGTGCAAGCGCCACATAAAATGAAATAGCAGCACAAATGCTTGGCAAAGTGGCACATATGTATTCCTTTTAAAATAATGCCGAATTTATTTTCCTTTTCAAGCAAAGCCTTTATTGAATAGGATGAAATTATGCCTGTATTAGTTGAGGCTACATGAAGGAGAGAGGTTTAATTAGTCTTATCAAGCAGGTTTCTGATGTTATCTAGCATGTTATGGGTTTTATCTAACATGACTGTAAATTTATCTAACAGGTTTTTAATTTATCTAGCATACTTTGAAGTTTATCTAACATTTAGCACTAGCTATCTTTACAGAGAACAGCTTTGAATTTTAAAACAGACGCGGAAATAAGGAGTAGCACATATATGTCTGAAAGCGGCACATAAAATGAAAAAGCAGCACATATGCTGCGTAAAGTGACACATATATGTTTTAACAATAGAGCCTAAATATATTTTTCTGATCGCCAAAATCATTCAAAGCAC
>NZ_JCAXER010000012.1:0-148613 GCF_059758675.1 Cytobacillus sp. GQ23 | reverse complement strand
ACTTATTTGTAAAAATTGAGTTAAGTTAAATCTAACTCTTCTAAAATTATTCCTTTCTTCTCCTGTTAAGTCCTTATACAACGATACAATTATATTCAGGAAAAACAAAACAATATATATAATTGTGGTTATAATAACCGAGAAATTCAAGAATTTAAATAACGAGTAGAATGCTAGTATTAACGGAAGGAAAATAAAAACATATTGTAATGAAAGAGATGTACTCATTTTCAAAGCATATTCCTTTGATATAATCGGTAACTCATTTTCAAGTTTTATTAAATGAATTACTTCACTAACAAAAGTCATAGTTGCAATTAAAGAGTTTAAAGTTAGGAATGTTAATAACATAGTTGAAGCTATTAATTCATCTTTATAAATCCCTGATATTTCTGTAGGTATTAAATAAAAAAATGTCAAAATTAATATAACTATTAACAAATTAATATATTGATTAATTTCTTTGTAATGTTTACCGAAAAAAATTAAAAAGAGGGGAGCTCCAAACTTCTTTCCTAGCAGTTGTATAAATAAGTCATAAAGTTTATTTAGATTAAAGGGTGAGAAAGAACTTGACTTTTGATCTAGCAGAGATAATCCCCTTGTAAAAGTAACAACTAACACAGTTAAAAGAATATAGGGATAAATAGGATTTAAGAATTTCATAATTAATGGATTATTTAGACCTAAGTACATAAGAAGAACACTAACAGATAAAGCAATTATTATCGGTAAGATATGTATAATTACCTTGTTTGTTATATTGCCTTCTAAAATATTGGGTATCCCATAAATAAATACAAGAAATGAGATTATAACAATACCATAAAGACTAATATTGGCCCATCCATATATGTTTGTATTCGTTAATAATAGAGTAGATGAGATTAAAACTATAATTAAAATTACTATTTTCTCAGATTCATGGGTTCTCTTTTTGTTGATTAGTTTTAAAATGAAGTGGTATGAAAACTGAACAGTTATCCAAACTATAAATATAGTAAAATAAGAGTTCAGTTTATCAAAGCCAGGAAATAACATAGGGACAATACCAGATATAACTGCCGAAACTAATTGATAACTACCTATTTGTTTTGTGAAAAATAAAAAAAAACAAGAACATTCCAACAATCAATGGCGTTCCTTTTTCGATATAGCCAAAGCTTGCGAATAGGATTATAAGTGCAAAAGCAGCAAAAGAAGATAGTATTAAATTTTTAATAAATTCCTTTTTCTGTTCACTAGTAATATTTAAATTATCTGTGAAGTAGGACAAAAATCTAAGTATAAAAGGTATTAGAATGTATAACAAAATCCAATATTTGTATTTTACTAGTATAAGTATCGGAAAAACTCCAACAAAAACCAAAACACATAGAATAAGAAGGACTACTGATAACACTCTAATAGTCCTTATCGGATGTTTAACAAGTAGAATTAAGATTGGTAGTAGTAAGACTGGGATTATAAAAACATACTGTAAGGCTGAATTCATTTCTTTTCCTCCAATGATTCAATGGTAAAAAAATGAGGTATGGAAAGATAAAATATTGCTTAACTTTTGCAATATGAAGTGAACTATAAGAATTATTATATATGCTTTTCACAGTAAATTCTTTTAAGCACTATTTTTATAAAAAAAGCCGACTGAATTAAATTATCCTCGGTCGGCAAATGTCGAAATATTTTCTATTTCTTTCTGTAATACTCCACATACCAATCCACAAACTTCTGTAACCCTTTTTCAATAGGAGTTTCAGGTTTAAAGCCTACAGCTTTTTGTAGCTGTTCAGTGGAAGCATAAGTAGCAGGAACATCCCCTGGTTTAATTGGCTCAAATACCTTTTCAAATACTACTTCTTTCCCAAGAGCATGACTTAATGCTTTTTCAAGGGCTCCTATAAATACCATCAACTTTTCTGGACTGTTGTTCCCGATGTTGAACACTTTATGGGGAACAGAACCTCCTTCTTCTGGAGGATTGCTTAAAAGTCGCTCAATTCCTTCTACAATATCATCAATATATGTGAAGTCACGATAGAGGTCATTTTCAAAGTCCCCATTGTTAAAGATTTTAATTGGCTCACCTGCAAAGTATTTATCGGTAAATCCAAAGTATGCCATGTCCGGCCTTCCCATTGGACCATACACAGTAAAGAAGCGTAATCCTGTTGCAGGAATTTTATATAGGTGGCTATAAGTATGAGCCATCAGTTCATTTGACTTTTTAGTTGAAGCATAAAGTGAAACAGGATTATCCACAAAATCTGTTTCTTCAAATGGGACCTTTTTATTCGCCCCATAGACAGAACTGGATGAAGCATAGACAAGGTGATCAACTGGATTGTATCTGCAAGCTTCAAGGATGTTATAAAACCCGATTATGTTGCTTTGAATATATACATCCGGATTCTCAATCGAATAACGTACACCAGCTTGAGCAGCCAGATTCACCACAACATTCGGTTTATACTCTTCAAAGATATTTGTAATCGCCGACTTATCTGAAATATCCACTTGGATAAAGGTAAACCTTTCGTAAGGTTCAAGCTGTTTTAAACGGGCATTTTTAAGGTTTACATCATAGTAGTCATTAAGATTATCAATCCCTACCACTCTGCATCCCTGTTCAAGTAGTTTTCTAGATAGATAAAACCCGATAAAACCGGCTACCCCAGTAATAAGGTACACTTTATTAGGAACTAGTGATTTTAAGTTCAAGTCTCTTCGACTCCTTTTTACTATCTCTATTAGCTGGTGCTCTTCCTATAGAGTGATACTCAACTCCCGTATCTTGCATATCCTCAATACTATATATGTTCCTTCCGTCATATACCAAAGGAGTTCTCATCAAATCTTTATAAGTGTCAGGTGATACTGCTTTTATTTCTCCCCACTCGGTAAAAATAAAACAAACATTTGCATCTTTTAGTGCATGTTCTATATTTGATACATATGTGATGCTACCTTTACCGTTTTTACCTTCTGGATGAACCTTTGCAAAATTCTTAGCTCCTACAGGGTCATAGGCAAAAATATCCGCACCTTGCTCTAGCAATAATGGCACATTTTCCAGGGAAGCTGCTTCTCTTAAATCATCCGTACCTGGTTTGAAAGTTAAACCTAATACAGCAACTTTGAGTCCGTTAAATGTAATAAGTCTTTTACTAGCTTTCTTATAAAGCATTGTTTTTTGTTCTTTGTTTACATCAATAGCCGCTTTAACCGTTTTGAGTTCATAACCATTTTGTTTAGCAATATACTCAAGCGCTTTTGTATCCTTAGGGAAGCATGATCCACCAAAGCCAATCCCTGCATTTAAGAACTTACTTCCAATACGCTCATCAAAACTCATTCCCTGAGCTACATCCTGAATATCCGCTCCAACCAATTCACAAAGATTAGCTATGTCGTTCATATACGAGATTTTTAGTGCAAGGAAGTCATTCGATGCATATTTTATCATTTCTGCCGATCTTCTATTTACTGAAACAATCGGTAAATGAAACGGTTCATAAATTTTCGTTAATAATTCTTCAGCCCACTTACTTTCTGAACCAATAATGATTCTCTCAGCATGAAGAGTATCATGAACTGCAGATCCTTGCGCTAAGAATTCAGGGTTTGATGCTACTTCCACTTTCACATCTTTGACTAAAAAATCTTGAATAAACTGTTCCACTTTATCATTCGTTCCAACTGGAACTGTCGATTTAACTACTACTAGACAATCTTTTTCTACCGATTCAGCAATTTGTCTTGCAACTGTTGCTATATATGATAGATTTGCAGAACCATCTGGTTGTTCAGGTGTACCAACACCTATAAAAATAGCATCTGCATCATTGTAAGCTGATGTATAATCTGTGGTATAATCAATGCGTCCAGCAGCATAATTCTTTTGCATTAGCTCTTCCAAATCAGCCTCATATATTGGGGAAACCCCTGACTTCATTAAATTCACTTTGCTTTCGTCGATATCAACACAAGTAACTTTATGCCCAACTTCAGCAAAACAAACACCTGCTACTAATCCAACGTAACCTGTCCCAGCTACTGCTATTTTGTACATATAAATTCCTTCCTTTTACTTGAAATTGTAAGTGGAATAAGTATTTCTCCATCTTGTAGTAATTTGTAATTATGAGGATATGTGTGAATAATTCTCATTAAAATCTACAGTATTTATCCTTAATAACCGTATCTCCTAAGATTTAATAAAGTAGTTGGGCATTACTTTTTCAATACCTCTACTGATTCTTCTCACAATCTTATATACAAGTTTAAAGGGCTGCTTATTCCTTTGTGCATACCTCTTCAATGCAGACCTCGTTAAGAGAAAATCCATACCTGTTTCGATCTTTAATTCACAAGGATGACAAAATCCACAAGGTTTTCCAAATACAGGAGTATGACAGACCCAAACATTTTTCATAACATCTTCATACCCCCATAAATGAATATTTGTTTTCATATCCTCCCCTGTTTTTCTAATTATTGGGAACTTAAAATTACCAAGTACTAACATCCCTTCCTTTACACTATTATTAGGGTCTAGAATATAACCGTCTCCACTTTCATCTCTTATAAGTTTTCCATATTTATTGATAGCTGTTAGAATATTACTTACTTCTAAAGGAGCCGCTTCTGTTCCTAATTCCAAGCCAGGATAAATAAAGGCTAGTCGAGCTAACCATTCATGCTGAGAACCTAATTTTGTTTCTTTAGTAATTAATTCAAACGCTTTAGTAATCTCTTGATTTGAAGGTATTGACTTTTTATCTATAAATTTAATTGGTAAAAAAGTTGCTTTTGTTTCTTTTCGGTTATTTAGATTCGATAGGATCCTCTTCATAGCTTTTCGTTCATATTTTTCACTCTGCCTATCATCACCATACACATAAATAGGTTGCACAGTACACAATTGTCTAGAAAGTTCAACAATCCTATATGTTGAATCCCACCCGCCTGTCCACAAAATACTTACATCAATGCTATTATTATCTTTAAAAATAGTATTCATGGATAGTACTCCTTTTCATATTGTAATATTTCAGTTCTTCATATCGATACTCTAGTTAACTTTCTACTTCTTCTAGAACTCTATTAGTATTTTAAGTTTTCCTAATTATATATAGTGTTTAAGTAGCATTTTTCTTAAAATGCTTAGATTTATATATGGTGTAAATTATTAAAAATAAATTGGTTATTATACTTGCTAAACTAAAAGAGGCAATTACATATAGGTCATTATTAAAAATATAGAAACTTAAGAGCAATATCCCTATCCGAAAAACCCCACTCATTATTTCATAAATTAAATAAAATCCTTGTAAGTTTAATACAGGTATAGCCATTTTCGATGGTCCATTAATAAAACCTAAAAAGAAATTAATAGCTAACCAACTTGCATATTCTCCCGCTTTGATCCATTGTGCTCCAAAAACAAATTCGAATAGAATGGGACCTAATAAGATTATTGCCCCAAATGGCAGAACACCAATTAAAGTAAGTGATAAAGTTGCTCTTATAATCAAATTACCAATACTTTCATTTCTGTGTGCTGCTTCACTAATTCTAGGATAGAACACATCATTTACTGATTTACCTATTAGTTCTAGTGGCTTACCTAGAACAGATCTTCCTAAAGAATAGAACCCAGCAGAAGCTGGGCCAAAAAAACTGGAAAGAAATAGGACGGGAAGATTTTGTGTAAGTGAATGGATAAGTGTCTGTGGTGCTCTTAATAATGGAAAATCCCGATATTTTTTGCTAATATCTTTAAGATAGATATAATGTTTTAACTCAGGTTTTGAAAGTGGGTTTTTACGGAAAATTCCAACCATTAGAAGAAATGCATTTATTAAGCTTCCTAAAGTTGTTAAGATAATTAACACAGAGGCTGTAGGATTTACAAAACCAATACCTGTTTTAATACTATTTAAAATTAAAGCATTTAAGAATGCACTTTTAGCAGTGATTCTAAATTGCTTTGTGCGTAAAAGCCATTGCTGTGCAACCTGAAGTAAAGCTGAAAAGATTATTACAAAAGGTAGGAGATATAAAAAAGATTCAATAACATCTATATTTAATAATCTAACAATAGATTCGTTAAAGAATATCAAAATTATTATTAATAAGAAGGCCATGCCCACTGAAGTATATAATGATAACTGAACCAATGATTTTGCATCAGAATCCTTCTTTGGCAAAACTATAGCCGTTGGGTATGTTAAAGCTGCTAAAGGAGAAATAATTGCAAATAATGACATAAATACTCCCCATACTCCATATGCATCTGGACCATATATACGTGTAATTACAGGTGAAAATATAAAGGTAACAACTTGAGCCGCCGCACTACCGGTAGCTACTATAGCTACATTACGCACAAATGGCTTTTTACTAAATTTTAAAAATCTGTTTTTCATACAATTATAGTACTCCTTAAATACTACTCTAATATTACATTCTAGTTTATAGCTAAGTATAAATAGCTTTTATATAAATTTATCGTAATAACCTTTTTTTTAGCTGGTTTCCCTTTTCCATAAGATAGTTTAATCTAACTGCACAATACCTAGGAATTATTTAATGGTAATTTAATCCAACTACCAATTAATTCATCATCTTCTTTCTTATTAAATGGGGAAAAACCTGAAGCTGAATAGTATGTTTTCTCACCAAAATAAATTTTTCCTTCTACTTCATAAAAATCAACTCTAACATGGTATTCATTTTTAGAAAGCTCTTTTGCCAAAAATAACATCTCATCTAATTTTACAGGTTTTGGTAATGCGTATTCTGAGTTAGGTGTATTTTTTCTCCTAATATCAGTTTTATTCCAATTTATATCATAAAAATCAATGGTGTGATGACTGTTGTGTCTATCTTGATGTATTTGAATTAATTTAGGTTCCCCATTAAAACACATAATTTTATAATCTACTATGTTATCTTGAAGAAACTTCTCACAAATGATTTTAGGTTTTAAATCTTTATATGGCCATTCTCTACCATACCAATACCAATTTTTTTTCATCCATTTTTTTAATTTCCTTTCGGACTTATTTATATCAAGTTTGGATTTATCATCACTAATTATATTTGAACCACATCCATGCGTACATTTCAGTACAAATTCAGCTGGAAGGAAACCCCAATCTATTTGTTCTACACTTTCATATACCCCAATAAGTGGTATTAAATAATCTTCACCGATAGTGTCGGTAATATATGATCGGACTTCATATTTATCTACATACTTCATCTGTGCTGGTCTTCGATCATTAATTTTTAACCACTGTAACTTTTCATTATAAGTTTTGGGATTTTGCAGGTCTAATTTTTTCCCCATTAAAATTCTATATTTTAACTTTAGATATAACTTATCAGATAAATAAGAACTACACTTTTCAACAATATTCTTTATACTTTTATTAGCCATATTTATTTTATCCTTTCGTAGCACCCTACTATGTTGGACACCTTAGAGGTTTTCCAAAAACCAATCATAAGGAATAACCCCATACCAGTTAGGTCTATAAATCATTAAAATCAAAAAGTATAATAATAAAAATATAATTATTAAAATTCCGACTAATATTCTTACCTTATAATCTCTTATTTGAGATAGTATATTGGGTATAAATACAATATATAATGCCGAGAAATACAATCCAACTCTACTCATAATCGTAGAATTTAATCCCGCAACAGAAATCACAAAAGAGATTACTACAGCAGAAAACCAAATATTACTAAAATTACTCTGAGTAAAATAGTTCGTTTTATTGATACCATCTTTTATCAAAGAAGAACCAGCTGTTTCATTCCAATAATATCTTACTAAAATACCCAATAATAGAAATGCCAAATTGATAAGTAATCCAATATATATTGCTATATTATTTTCAAATACAAAATATTGACTATTTAAATAAACTGAATAACTTCCTGTTAGGTTCACAAATAAGTTAACTATTTGATCGAATAGTAATCCCACGATCGCTCCCATAATTATTATTTGTATAAACTTCTTATAGGACCATTGAACCTTTGAAAGAGGATATATTAATAAAAACACTATTGCCGATGTGTGAAATAAAGTAGCAAACCCTACAAAAAGAGTAAATTTAATTGGGCATTTTTCATTAATATACTTAATTGACAACAATAAAATGGATAAGGCTAGGTATGATCTAGAAATGTTCATTGTATCGAAAAAGCTATTCATTGTAAGAAATATAAAGATACTAAAGGAATAATTAACTGAGTACTTTTTTATAAATGAACTAAAAACATAAAAAATAAAAAAGGTTGTAACTACCTGAAAACCAAAATAATCAAAACCTAATTTACTGATTAATCTTACTAAAAATACATATCCTATTTCAAAACGAGATTCTGATGCTGCAAATAGGTTTTCCTGTGAAATATTTGAAAAAGCCCAAAAGTAATTGCTAGTATCATTACCAACACTAAGATCTCTAATGGCTGCAAGTAAAAATAATGGACTCATGAGGAAAATAATCCAATACTTTGAATGCAACTTTTTCGATTTCATTTTTGTCGAAGATTCAATTATCATGCATACCAAATAAAAAATAGTCAAAATAACGTATATTAGCATTTAAGACTCCTTCTTCACTTACAACCTATCTTTGTTTAACTTTGCAAGAATCTTTTTTATTTTTTTGTAGCGTTCTTTATCAAAGGTTGCTTTATCTAGGATTCCTTTATCTAAGTAATGTCATCCTTAAACACTTTTGTAGAATGTATTTTAAGAAAAGTAACTGATAAGATAATTTAAAACTTAAATTTTTCTTTCTGATATTCATTCTAGGATGTTTAAATTCTCCCAATTTATAAAAAAGCAATAAAAGCTAACTAGTTACTATTTGAAATAATTCTTGCAGGGACTCCTACAGCCGTACAATTATCTGGCACATCCTTGACCACAACACAATTAGCACCAATTTTCACGTTATTTCCTATTTTGACACCACCAATAATAACAGCACCCGCCCCGATAAAACAGTTGTCTCCAATATTCGCTGATTTCTTATTTTCCTCTGCTATAGTAACGTGTTGATGTATTTGGCAATTACGTCCAATACTTGCATAATGAGAAATAATAATACCATTGAGACCATGCCACAATATGGGTGGTTCTGCAAAATGGGCTCCTCCTCCTCCTAAATCCGTGCCCATTGAAGCATTATTGAAAGCATCCATTTTTTTTATTTTGTACAAATAAAATAATCTGATCACTTTTGGTACTTTAGAGTTAGGATTTACTACCTCTTGACGCATTTCCCAGTACTTTCTATTATCATAATGTCTAATACGATTAAACATAAACCTCACAAAACGATTATTGAGATTAATATTCATTATTTCATCTCCGTATAAATAAAAGATTTATCAAAAAACTCCAACAACACAACCTTTGCTAGTTTACTAGCAGTATCAGATTAACATCCAATTATTGAGTAAAATTGTAATTCCCCTGCTATTTCGAATTACAAATTTTTATTAACTGAAAGAAGAAGATTTCTTTTTATATTCGAGTATATTAGCATATAATTGATGACTTTGTTCCGCCAAAGAAATCCAATCATATTTTTTTGAAATCTCAATAGCATTCTTCCCTTTTTCGCTGAATTTTTTCTTTTCCAGAATAAGTTGTTTAATAGCTTCTTTAATACTTCCGATAGTATTGTCAGCCTGCCAACCTGCATTTCCTACCTCAATTTCCTCTGCCATGTTTGTACCTTGAGTCACTATACTAGGTAGCCCATATGACATGGCTTCAATCAATCCCATTGGGTGACCTTCAAATCGTGAAGTTAATATAAAAAAATCACTTTCTAATATTACTCTTTCTTTATCATCATCAAAAATAGCTTCATGCACTTTAATATATTTTTCCAATCCATGCTTAGATAATAAATCTTCTATTTTATTCTTTGATCCTTGCTGATCTGGACCATATATATCAATACAACATCTAGCTTCCTTTAACTCATCTTTTACTTCTGCGCATGCTTCAATAAATAAGTCTAAACCTTTTTGATATATATCTAATCTTCCAATAAAAATGCCTTTTAAAGTATCATTATTGTATACCTCTTTAGTTCTAAACTTCTTCGTAATCCCATTAGGAATTATAATTCCAGTTTTATTCCATCCTTTCCCTGAGGCTTCAAGCTCATCCTTTGTTAAATATTGAATTGCTATGGCATTACTTGCAAAACGATTGAAATAAAAGAAATTAGCAATTCTCTTTTTTAACTTTTTGCTATCTTGAGCATCCTTTGTTAAAGAGCTTCGGGGAATTATAATGTAGGGGATATTATATTTCATAAGCTCTTTAGCAATCTTACAATAATTATAAAAATAAAAGCCCTCAAATATCACAAGATCAGGCTTGTTAAATGGTTTAGGCAAATTTTTTATTTTTAGTGCAGGATATTCCTCGACACTATTACATTTTATATTTCCGACTATTTCCCTTCTGTACTTTGGGATCAGATTATACCAAAAAACATTATCTAACATACTTTGACTTTCAATTTGCGCAGGAACACTGTAGGTAAGCCCAGCAGATTTATTTCCAGTTAAGCACGAAATATATACTATATTCAAATAACCACACCTCAATAAATTTAGGTTTTTTTAGTCTATTAGGTTACATTAAATCCTATGTTTGAGTGCCTTACATCCAATTTAAAGCGTATACTTATTTCGTCGTTAGCCAAATTTACTTAAACTTATTATTCCATTAGCAGAGAAACTATTTTAGGATATGTTTTTTCCCTATCGAATCTTTCTTCAGCAAGTCTACGATTATTTTCACCCATCATTTTTCTTAAGGTCATATCACTATAAAGTTTAAACATATTGCTTGCTAAATCTTCTGCATTGTTGTTCTCACAATTTAAACCAATTTGATATTCATCAACTAGATCTCTATATTCTAGACATTCCTGGGTATTCAATACAGGTAATCCAGCTGCAGCATAATCGCCGACCTTATTAATAATACTTTGGGCAGCTCCACTGGTGATTGGATTTACTGCAATATCACAAATTTTAAGTAACCCTACCATTTTTGCGTATTCTAGCCTACCTGTAAATTCTACATTTAATCTCTTTTCTTTAGCATAGTTTTCAAACCTATTTTTAAGTGGACCGTCACCCATTACAATAAATTTAATATTAGTTATACCTTGCTTCTGTAATAACTCTAAAGAATCAAATACACAAGTTAAATCATAACTATGACCTAATGTTCCAACATAACTAAGCCATATTTCATTCTCCGGCTTTTCTGTATACCTATTCTTTTCTACTAATTTATCATAGTACTTCAATTCAGAACCTAAGAATATACTATGCCCTTTATGTTTGTTGTTAACTTTTAATGCTCTATCTAAATAGGTCTGAGAGACAGCTACAATCTCATCAGCAGATTTATAAATGTTATCTGCCATCTGTTGCAATGGGTAAAATAATAGATTACTAATCACAGGAATATTAAACACCATTTTGAACGCCTCTGGCCATAAATCCTGAATATCTATAATAAACTTAATATTATTCTTTTTAGCATACTCTGCAGCTACTTTAGCAACGCTAAGTGAAGGAACCGCACAGTAGATTACGTCCGGCTTTTTTCTATTGTTTAGAAATTTATTTAGATCTTTCCCCATCATATAATGACTATAAAATCTTTTTAATGAAACATTTTTTTTATATCCAGGTTCAGAAATCATGGTAATTTTATAATTATATTTCTCCTCCACAATCTCTTTCTTAACCTTATTACTATGTGAAAAGTCTGATGTAATCAGTTCTACTTGGAATCCATTAACTAAAAACAAATCCGCAATATAAGTAAATCTATTGTTACCTTTAAAGTCATTACAAAAATGAGCTATTAGCAATACGTCTTTTTTCACCATATATATCCTTTCCTGTTTGTTTTGTTATCTAGCAAATTACTTCTTGTTTAAGTTTAACCTTCCGAATAAATAGATCGTTAAACTTCATCATATAAATGCCTTCATCATAACGACCAATTATCTCCGTATTTATGTTTCCATTTATATTATTAATAATCATCTCTGGTATGTTTACCCCACTTTCATAAGCATGTGGGTAGCCTCCACCAAAGCGAGGGTTAACTTCAGAGATGTAATATTCACCTTTAACTTTAAAAATATCAATATCAATAATACCTTTAAATCCAATCACCTTTACGAATTTTTTAATTAGTTCAAACAGCTGTTTATCCTTAATCGAGACAGACTTATCAGTTTCACCGGCCCGCATTTTTAATTTTTCCTTTGTAAAGATGGCTACCGGGTCACCAGAAATCATATCGATATAAACATCTGCTCCGTATTCAGTTCCATCCATAAACTCTTGAATCATTAAATTATCAAATCTACTAAATAATAGTTCAATTTCTTCTTTGGAGGTAGCCTTGCTTATATTGATACTTGCGCTCCCTTTCGTAGGCTTTACAAATACTGGATAGTTAATAACTCCAGCTTCCACATCCATATAAAACTGTTCTTTGTCTACATAACTTTTAACAGTTTGGAATCCATTCTGAACCAAAAACTCAAACATTTTATACTTATCAAAACACATATCAACTACATCCAAATCTGAGATAATAGGCATCGTACCAATATCTAGGAATGCTTGTTTGTTTTCTGCGAGAAGACTAAGTTCCGGATCTATCAATGATAAGACGGCTTTAATATTATTCTCCTTGCAAATAGAAAGAATAATATCTAGGTATCCCTCATCACCCATTCTTGGAACAATAAAATGTTTATCTGCTTCATATAAAGCTGGCGCTAAATCACTACAATCAGTAGTAATAACTAGCCCCTTGCTGCCTAGTTCTTTTTTAAAGTACTGTACAATTTTATTTCTAGTCCCACAGCTTAATATTAGTATATTTAAATCGATGCCCATTCGTCAGATCCTCCCAAATGTTAGACTGTTAAAAATCAACTGTTTTAATTAGTTTTATTACTATAATCAAATAAATTTTTCCATTAAGACTAAATCCTTATATTCACCTTTAATAAATCGTTCATCTTTAAATTTTCCTACTTTTTCATAACCTAGGGAGTACCACATGTTTGTAGCAGAAGCATTATCAAATACAACATTTAACTTTATTTTTCTTAAGTTTAAATACTCTTTCGCAAACTGCTCGATTAATCTACATGATTCTTTCCCGTATCCTCTACCCTGGGTACTTTTGTTTCCAATGTAAAGGCCGATTTCACAGGTTCGATGAATCCAATTAATACTATATAAGCCTACCATTCCAATAGGTAGATTTTCATTATCACAAATGATAAATCGCTTATTATTACCTGTAGTATCTATCATAGAGTCCATCCACTTTTCTTGTTGATCTATAGATGTTGGTATAAACCCCCCACCTAAATATCTGTAAGTCTCTTCATCATTTTTCCATTCATTTAAGAACGTAATATCTTGCTTGAGAATTGGCCTTAGATATATTTTTTCTCCTTTGATCACATTTTCACCACTTTCACTTTTAATAACCGAAGCCTTATACAGACTTTTTGTCAGTTTCCATATAGATATTTTCAGATTTAAAAAGCTTAAACACTGTTTTAAACAAAATCTTAATATCGAGCCATACATTAAATGCATCAATATATTTGTTATCTACAACAATTCTGTCATCCCAGCTAACTGAATTTCTTACCGTTACTTGCGCTAACCCTGTTACACCAGGACGCACTGTAAAACGTTTTTTTGCCCACTCAGGATAGTTTTCAAACCCATTGTACGGAAAATAAGTAACCGGTGGACGAGGGCCTACAAGGCTCATTTGTCCCATTACAATATTAAATAATTGGGGTAATTCATCAAGACTTGTTGCACGGAGTATTTTACCTACCTTAGTTATTCGATTATCATTATTATTTTTTACTGTTAATCCGTCCCCAAGTTTTTCAGCATTAACAACCATTGTTCTAAATTTAATAATTTTAAAAACCTTACCATTCTTTCCTAAACGCTCTTGTTTAAAAAATATTGGGCCTTTTGAAGTCAACTTAATAGATAGGGCTATGACAATAAGAATTGGTGAAATAATAACAACACCAATTAGGCTTCCAAAAAAATCTATTAACCGTTTAATAAATAAATTCAAAACTCTCATTTATCTCCACAACCTTTTAATTATCTTACCGACTCTTTCTAGGTCTTCATCCGTCATCTTTGTATCAGACGGCAAACAAACACCATTCTCAAACAGTTTTTCCGATACACCTACACCAATAAAATCATATTTATCAAAGAAAGGCTGCAAATGCATCGGTTTCCAAACCGGTCTAGACTCTATATTCTCAGCTTCCAATGCATCAAATATATCAAGAGGTCTAATTTTACCAGACAATGTTAACGAGCTTAACCAAAAATTTGGTTCATCCCATTCATTGTTAGGCATGAACTCAACACCTTCAAGTTCACCAAGTTCTCTCTTATAAAACTCAAAAATATAATTCTTCTTCGCAACTCTCTTATCTAACACTTTAAGCTGCCCTCTACCAATTCCAGCAACTACATTACTCATACGGTAATTAAAACCTAATTCACTATGTTGATAATGTCTTGCTTGGTCCCTTGATTGAGTTGCCCAGAATCTAGCCTTTGCAATACGTTCTTCATTATTGGAAACTAGCATCCCACCACCAGAAGTAGTGATTATCTTATTTCCATTAAAAGAGAAGATGCCGTAGTCACCAAAAGTCCCTGTTTGCATCCCTTTGTAGAAAGTACCTAAAGACTCAGCAGCATCTTCTATGACTGCAACATTATGCTTGTTGCAAATTTCCATTATTTTATCCATATCAGCGGACAAACCATATAAGTGAACAACAATAACAGCTTTCACTTCTGGATATTTCTCAAATGCTTCTTCTAATGCTTTAGGACTCATATTCCATGTTTCATAATCACTATCGATAAAAACAGGAATCGCATTTTGATAGATGATTGGATTTGCAGTAGCCGAGAAAGTAAGCGTTGGACAAAATACAATATCTCCTTCTCCAACTTCTGCTGCTTTGAGAGCTAAATGAATAGCGGCCGTTCCAGACGATAGTGCAGCAGCAGATTTAGAACCAACTTTCTCAGCTAGTTCTCTTTCAAATCCATTTACATTTTCACCAAGTGGTGCAATCCAGTTTGTATCAAAAGCTTCCTTCACATATTGCATTTCATAACCCTCATCACTCATATGTGGTGAAGAAAGGAATATTCTTTCTTTTACTTTTGTCGACTCCATATTTTTAGACTTCCTTCCCTTGTTAAGTTAATATTTAGTAAATTAGTACTTAATTAGAATCTATTATTCTTCCATTCCAACCAACTACTAATTCACTAAAATTGTTATCTACTTTTGATAGCAACCTCTTAATAACTATTCAATCTACCAAGCAAATACTAAATAGATATTCACTTCACAACCACTCAAAACCGAGTTTCTTCCTATTATTTATATATACCATTTTAATCACTCCCCTTTCACGGATTTATACCCAAGCTCCACCATCATACTTCTCACCTGAACAAAGAGCTCGAAGAGCTTTCCATATTTTAAAAGATACCCAGCTCCTTCCAAAATTATGTATTAGGGAGAATCCCACAAAAAAATAACACCTAGGGCATCCAACCCCACCTCACGCTACACCTCCGACAACCAATCGCGTCTAAGGTTTACTAAAACCCACAGCATAGCCGAGTGCCTTCTTTGATAAAGGTAAGAAGACATCACCTTGGTGCAAAAAACATAAAAACTCTAGATACACCCGATAAAAAGGCATATCTAGAATTTTCTTATGATCATCTTGAAATTATTTCTGTCTTAACTCTCGATGATTTTTAACTCACTAAGCCTTTCATCCATAAAACGTACCAATTCGTTCCGTAAGGTTTCATCTTTCAAAGCCATCTCAATTGTCGTCTTTATAAACCCAAATTTCTCTCCAACATCATATCGTACACCTTCAAAATCATAAGCAAACACACGCTGGATTTGGTTCAGCTTCTGAATCGCATCCGTCAGCTGCACTTCCCCGCCGGCACCCAACTCCTGCTGCTCTAGAAACAAGAAAATCTCCGGAGTTAAGATATAACGCCCCATGATTGCGAGGTTGGAGGGAGCAGTGCCTTGCTTTGGTTTCTCGACAAAGTTATTCACCTGATACCTGCGTCCGCTTTGATCCGAAGGATCAATAACTCCATACCGATGTGTCTCCTCTTCAGGAACTGTCTGTACCCCAATCACCGAAGAAAGTGTTCTTTCATATTCATCCATCAGCTGACGCAAACAAGGAGTATCACTCTGAACAATATCATCTCCAAGAAGCACCGCAAATGGCTCTTCCCCAATAAACTTCCGTGCACACCATACCGCATGCCCCAGCCCTTTAGGCTCTTTTTGCCTAATATAATGAATATCAACTTTCGAGGGCTCTTTTACCTTTTCAAGCAAATCAAACTTTTGCTTTTGAATTAGGTTTTCTTCAAGTTCAAAAGAAAAATCAAAATGATCTTCAATCGCACGCTTCCCTTTACCAGTAACAATAATAATATCCTCTATACCAGATGCTACTGCCTCTTCCACAATGTATTGAATGGTGGGCTTATCCACGATTGGCAGCATTTCCTTAGGCATTGCCTTAGTAGCAGGTAAAAATCTTGTCCCTAACCCAGCTGCAGGAATAATCGCTTTCCGTACTTTTTTCATTCTAACTTCCCCTCTCATTTCGCAAATGATAGTGCTTTATTCTTTCTCCGATTAGCCAGATTCAAAACAAACTCACCAATTTCATTTGTAGACATCCCATCAAACTGATCGATCAAATAATGAACCTCTTCCTCCTGCTCCAAATCTGCCTTCCCAATAAAAATCTTCGGAAATACAGCTCCCTTATGAACTTCATTCTCCCCAAGCAGTTCCTCGTACATCTTCTCCCCAGGACGAATTCCTGAGAACTTAATCCCAATCTCTTCCTCAGAATAACCCGATAGGGTTATAAGATTCTTAGCCAAATCCACAATCTTTACAGGCTCACCCATGTCCAATACAAAGATTTCACCTCCGCGTGCAAGCGCACCTGCTTGCATCACAAGCCGCGAAGCCTCCGGTATCGTCATAAAATACCTAGTCATATCCGGGTGCGTAACCGTCACCGGCCCGCCAGCCTGAATCTGCTTCTTAAACAATGGAATAACACTGCCCCGGCTGCCAAGCACATTCCCGAAACGGACAGCCACAAACTTCGTATCACTATGCTTATCCAGCTCCTGAATAACCATCTCGGCAATCCGCTTTGTAGAACCCATCACATTTGTAGGGTTTACAGCCTTATCTGAAGAAACCAGCACAAACGTCCCAACTCCAAAGGTGTCCGCCGCCTCCGCAACATTCTTCGTCCCAAGCACATTGTTCTTCACTGCCTCTTTAGGGTTGTACTCCATTAAAGGCACATGCTTATGAGCCGCCGCATGATACACAACATCCGGCCGATGAGCTTCCATCACTTCAAAAATCCGATTTCGATCCTGAATATCCGCTATAACTGGGACAATCTCCAATTCGCCTTTATGCTTATTCCTTAACTCCATATCAATCAGATAAATTGAGTTCTCCCCATGTCCTAACAGAAGAAGCTTCTTCGGCTGAAACTTGCATACCTGGCGGCAGATTTCAGATCCAATCGATCCGCCTGCCCCTGTCACTAAAACGGTCTTCCCAGTTAGCTTTTCTGAGATACTATCAATATCTAACTTAACAGGTTCACGGCCCAGTAGATCCTCTACCTCAACATCGCGGAACTGATTAACCGATACATTGCCCAGCATGACATCCTCAATCATCGGCATGATGACTGTTTTTGCTTTTGTTCCTGAGCACTCTTCAAAAATCCGCTGCATTTCTCCCTTGCTTAAGGAAGGAATCGCAATGATAATTTTATCAATATTCAGCGTTTCTACGGTCTTTGCAATACGCTTAGAATCCCCCACTACCGGCAGACCAAGTATATGTAGTTTATACTTTTTCGGGTCATCATCGATAAACGCCACCGGCTGAATTTCTGTATCTCGGTTTTTCAACAGCTGTCTTGCCAGCATCGTACCTGCAGCCCCCGCACCAATAATGAGGGCACGCTTTTGTTCAATAGTGCCTTTAATATATCGATCCCTGTATACTCTCCAGGAAAAGCGGGACCCGCCTATTAATAACACATGCATCATCCACGCTAACATTAACGCTCTGAAGTAAATATTCCCAATTAATAGCTGCTGCATAATTCCTGTTGTCATGATCGATAGACTAACAGCCTTTACAATCGCAACAAGCTCTCCCACACTCGCATATTCCCAGGCCTTATTATAAAGCCGATACATCGAAGCATATAAATGATGGCTGAGCAGCAGTGTAATAGCAGTAACCAGTACAAATTCTGATTGAAGCCAGGCGAGCGTCGGGTGAAGTGTCATCACACTTACATAAATAGCTGATAAAACAATCAATGAATCTAGCAGCACCAAAAAGGTCAGTCTCTTTTGATACGTCAATTAAATATCCCCTTCCATTTAAGGACTTTACACCTACCATAAATACCCACCGGAGTAATTTTTCCCAAAAATAAATACCTAATGGAAATACACGTGTCATGACACCTATACTTTCATTAAGTATGTATTTGCTATTAGACATTTGGGCATCTAACCCGTCCTCACCTAATGCTAATTGGCCACAGGGGCTAAGGAAACGGATCTCCCACAGCATTATCGAGTATCTCCATAGATAAAGGCAAGGAGACATCGCCATCATTTGGTATTTCATAATACTTTTCGACTATACAAAGGATAAAATTGAACCCGCCCAAATTTGGAAGGGTCATTTCTTTGTGATTTAGAATAATCCTAAAAACTTTTTCCGATGAACCCGCTCTGGAATCTCTTTCATCACATTCATATTTTCAACCAATAATGCAGCATTTTCAGTAAATAGATACACCATATCTACCCCATAGTTTGCTTCAATAGAGTCGTATGCCTCAGCCATCTTAAATGGCCGGGTTTTATGGTTATGGGCATCCGATGCAATAAAATGGGTTAAATTTGCTTCAATTAATTTATGTGTAAAACTCTTAATCTTTTTCCCAAAATGTCCTGTCACACTCGCAGCTGTCACCTGGCTGAGCGCACCATTTTTTATCAGCTGATACAGCAGCTCAGGGCGTTCAATGAACCCTGCATTTCTTTCCGGATGGACGATGATCGGTATTAACCCTTTCATCTGCACATCATATAGAAGCTTCTCCGTATAACCAGGCACATAACCAGATGGCAATTCAATGAACACATACTTTGTTTCTGCCAATGTGAGAATCCCGCCATTTTCGTAGTCTTCGATCAGCTCACCGCGGATAGCCGGCTCTTGTCCCGGCAGTATTTTTAAGTGAATTCTCTCTTTTTGAAGCTCTTCATTTACTTCTCTGACACTCTTGATAATATCCGCTTTGCTATTTTCATACTTTCCATTTTTATGATGAGGGGTTGCAATGATGGTGTCGACTCCTTCTTCGACAGCCTTTTTTGCCATAGATATCGTTTCACTCATATGCTTGGCTCCATCATCTACACCTGGCAAGATATGACAATGTATGTCAATCATCGCAATCCCTCTTTCCATAATTATGTCAATTCACTAGATTCCTACTAAGAATACCACCAATTTCCCTATATGATAACGGGGTTATTTTGTAGAATGCTGTCGAATCTAGTTATTTTCCACCATAATAATAGTAGTATTGAGAATCCTGTAATTTTTTATGGTTCAAAACAGCTCCTAGAAGCTTTGCTTTTGCACTCTGAAGCAGCTCCTTCGCTTTCTCAGCAGCTTCCATCTCAGTTTCTCCGCTATAAACAACTAAGATAGAGCCATCTACATGATTGGACAATATTTGGGCATCCGCTACAGCCAAAATGGGCGGCGTATCAAATAGAATGACATCATACACTTTATAGGCATCGTGAATGAATTCATCCATGGCCTTCGATCCAAGCAGCTCAGCAGGATTTGGCGGAATCGGTCCGCTTGCTAATACATACAGGTTGGGCTCCTTTGTAGGAGAAACTGCATCTTCTAATGAAGAACTTTTCGTTAAGACATTTGTCAGTCCATTCATATTGCTGACATCGAAAGTATAATGGGCAGTTGGCTTACGCAGGTCAGAATCGACCAGTAATACCTTCTTGCCCTGGTTGGCAAAGACAACAGCCAAATTGGATACAGTAGTTGACTTCCCTTCCCCAGGTCCAGATGATGTCACTAATATGGACCGAAGCTCTTTATCTATGGACGAAAATTGGATATTCGTCCGGACTGTTCGATATTGTTCAGAAACAGGGGATTTTGGGCTCAGCATCGTGATGAGACTTCTTCTATTAGTATTGGGTTTCGCTTTTCTTTTCTTAAACAACGCTCTCACCGCCTGCCCGTTTTCTCGCCGCTCTGTTGCTTATTTCTTTTTGAACCTTTCCTGTATCAATAATGGAAATCACACCAAGTACCGGAAGATCCAGATTCCGTTCAATATCTTGTTCATCCTTGACCGTGTTATCAAAATACTCAAGCAGGAACGCTAATCCTACTCCAGCCATTAAACCCACTACCGCTGCAATCGCAATGTTCAAATATGGGTTTGGCTTTACCGGCGAGGAATTCACTTCTGCCTTAGCCAGGATGCTGACATTGTCAACATTCATAATTTCTTTGATTTCTTTTTGGAATACATTGACCGTGGTATTGGCAATATCAGCTGCCATCTTTGGATCCGCATCCTGAACAGTTATCGCGACTACCTGGGAATCTGTCTGGCTCCCCACTGTAATTTTGGAATTCAACTGTTCAGCTGTCATATCCAAATCTAAATTCTTTATCACAATATCCAGAATAGCTGGGCTTTTGATAATCACATTGTAGGTATTGATCAGCTGCAAATTGGTTTGAATTTCACCCGGATTGTAGACTGGCTGATCGTCTTTGGCCTGATTGACTAAGAATTGGGTAGAAGATTGATAGATGGGAGTTAAGAAATAAAAACTGACGATTCCGCTCACTAAAACTGCAACAAATGTAATGGAAAGAATCAGCAGCAGCCTTTTTCGCAAGGTTTGCAGCAGTTCTTTCAGACTAATTGTTTCCTCCATGATTTCCTCCTGTATAGTGGTAAAGGTAAAACAAAAGTATTATAACACAGATCTGTAATTTTTTTGGTTAATACTGACAAAAAAATAAAAGAAACCACCGAATTATGTAAGATTCCGTGATTTTTTCTCTCTCTTTTTCTTCGACTCTCTTATTTTAACCATAAACTGTAATGTTTTTGTAGCCTTTTTGTAATATTGGAAGGAATTACATTTTATTAGTCGAATCTTGTCAAGAGTTGTTGAAAAACGGTTTGAATCTGGGATAATCTAGTTTATCATTATAAAAGCAATCATATCTGTATATATCTTAGGAGGGAGCGACATGAAAGCATTTATTACCTTTTTATTGGCTGCCTGCTGTGTTTTTATATTAATTGCCGGAAATCTCCATTGGGAGAAAAAGATCGCTGGCAGTAGTGCACCTGAAAGTCCGTCTGCAACTGCCAGCGACTCTGCAGAGCCAGCCGATCCTGAAAAGGAAAGAATACTAAGTTTAGCAGCCAACTGGCCGGAAGGAAGCCGGGAGCAGCTTGCAAAAGCTCTGGGTGACAACCGTGCCTTTTCTATAACCATACTCGGTTCCCAATCGCTTGCGGAAGGGTCTGATTCCTGGCCCGAGCGGTTAAAGTCAGAGCTCCAGTCTGCGTACGGGAAAGACCTTATTGAAACTAAAACACTTTCCTATGACATGACTTCTAGTCAATTTGTTAATCAACACTTGGAAGACCTTCTTAAAAACCCTGGCGATTTGATTCTCTTCGAACCTTTCACCTTGAATGACAATGGTGAAGTTGGAACGAAAGCAGGACTGGAAAACCTTGCTTACGTTATGGCTGAAGTGAAAAGCAAAAATCCGGACAGCACGTTTATCCTGCAGCCTCCTCATCCACTATACGATACGATCTACTATCCTAAAGATGTGGAAGAGCTGAAGGAATACAGTGAAGAACACTCGATTCCTTACCTGGATCATTGGACTGCCTGGCCCGAGCTGGATGATCCTGAATTGAAAGAGTATTTATCCTCTGACAACAGCCAGCCAAGTGAAAAAGGCCATCGTGTATGGGCTGACTATTTAATAGAGTATTTTATCCATAAAGAGTAGCCATCTAGACTAGGCCGGTTTAAACTGGTTTAGTCTAATTTGCTATATGAATATGCAGATTTCCATCTAATAATTTATTCTCCACTTCAAAAGAGTTCAATATCTCCCCTAGCGGAAGGCCTTTAATCACTCTTTTTTCAAAAAAGGCAGCTTTGTCTATTTTCAAACTCTCCTGTTTCACGTCTATGCTTTTGCCATTAAAAGCAACTTGCATTGATTTTCCACTCTTCTCTTTTACCTCCATGTTTAAATAATCCCTTACAAACTTATAATCCACATATAGCTCTCCACCATAATAAAAGAAGAAATCTCTGAAGGAATAAGTCTCACTCTTTGTTGGATTTTCCTCCACTTTTGATAGATACTGATCTGTTTTCACATAGGTTTTATATGCATTCAGGATACTTTTTTTCTCCGTAATCGCGTAATTATTAATTTTCCTTCCTTCTGGCGCATTCACGAGATTATTCACATCGAAATAGTAAATAAATTTAACGCGCGGATATAATTCAGGAAGGTGTTTATACATCCGGGTTATTTTTTCTACTGCAAAATCATCATGATGCTGCCCATCTGTCACTGTGTAATTGGTTGTCCCGAACTCTCCAATGACAATCGGTTTTTTATGGCTGTATGTATTATAGACATAGTCCAATAAACGCAGCGGGTCTTCAAAATCCGATTTGTCTTCGATCTTATTATTGTGATAGAAAACGTTATAAATATTAACGCCAATATAGTCCACATACTCGTCACCCGGATAGAATTTATTAATTGTCGATTCCGGCATAGTGAAAACATTCCAGAGCATCATGACATTGGGAGCTTCTTTCTCCATTACATCATGGACCAATTTCCATTTCTCGATGTATTGCTCGGAATGACCGGAATAAAAGGTCCAGGTTCCATTCATTTCACTGGCGTAGCGCAAAAGAATCGGGGCCTTTAGTTCACCTGCATCCTTTGCGAACTGCCGCAAATACTCGTCATCCTTCACTTCCTCCAGCCCATTATTCGGCTCCCATGCCACCTGCGGGAACCCACCTGCTGCTATGACCTCTTCCGCCCATTCCTTAGGGAACGGCTTTCCATATCCAACATATTTGAAATAGGAGGCATGTGTTTTCCCTGTAAGCTTGTTGAATGTATTCATGTTAGTACCGATGAATTCATCCTGTAAAACATAGCCGCCCAAATAAATGCCGCTTCTAGGTTCATATTTTTCGGCTGGCACATTATCCTTATGTACAAAAATGGTTAAGCCCAGCTCTTGATCATAAGGCTTCTTTGTTTGCTCCTCCGGACTCTTTATTGAGACAGTATTTGTTTTTTTATCATATAAATAGCCCATTTGAAACCCTAAGTATTTTTCGACAGACACATCTGGAATATAGGTAATGTCGCCAATTATTTCATATCCGCACAATTCATCCTTTGTCAGATTGCACTCTTGAATAAACCCATTGTCATATGTCAGCTTTTTATCTTCATACCGAATGGTAAGCTGATTCTCTTTTTCCTCTGTTTTTACTGATGTGATAGCTTCTAAATCAGGCAATGAAATATAAAGGGAGCCGTTTTTTTCACCAATTGGATGTAGTAATTTATAATGATTTCCGTCATACACGACACTGTCTGAATATCCACCTTTCAGTTCTTCGCTATTATGTTTGATTCTATTCCAGATATCAGCAGGCTCTATAATCACAAGTCCAAATAGGCAAATGATAAAGAAAGCGGTCACGACCGAGAGTACTAGCTTTCGTTTCGACATCATAAATAATCCTTTCTTTACAAGTAATTGATCAAAAGGCTTACGGGCATTCGGCTTACCCCCATTCTAACAATATGCCTGTTGAACTGCTGTAAAGATTCTGTTAATTTATAGCAAATGTTTGTAAATAGGGTGTATCATTGAAAGTGTCTTTATTCACCTGCCTAATAGGAAAGGCCACATATAAAGTACGCAAAAAAGAGAAAAGGCTTCAGCCTTTCCTCTTTCAATAGTAAATCCTTTATTTTTTAGATACGAGATGTGCCACCAAAATGTATCTTTGTGGTGCATCCCCAATAAAATCAAATGGGTAGCAGGTGGTAACGGTCAGCATGGCACGAGGCTTGGGGACAATGACCGTCCTGTCGTCCGCGTCCACAATCCGCACCTTATTTACACGGTACTCAAAGGTGCCGGCCTCTGTCGTTACTTCCAGCATATCTCCTTCTCCTACTTCACCTAATCTTCTGAAGACGGTATCCCGGTGACCAGATAGGACAGAGTTATCTTTTTCGCCTGGCATGACACTGCCGGCATAATGCCCTACCCCTTTTTCAAGCTCATCTTCATCTGTTCCATGAATGATCGGCAGAACAGACTTGATTTTGGGAATATACAATTCTCCGATTTCCTCGCCAATTTCCGGCTTATCCTGGTATAAAACCTTCTCTTCTTCTTTCTCCATGCTGCCTGCTGCAGAGACTTCTTTCTTTAGATCCATTTCTCTTTCAGGCGCATTCATCTTGTAGGAAATATACCCTTTTCCTACATTATAGACGCTTGTCGTGGTAAACCAAAGTCCCAGCGTAATTAAGCTTAAGCTGAAGAAAAGAAGCAGCAGCCGCTTTCTGTGGCTGACTTCTCTTCTCTTTCGGCTATTTCTTGGCCTCATATTATCTGGTCCTTACTCTGCGGAATAATGTCGTTCCGATCACAATGGCAAGGAATCCAAGAACACCGTATATAAGATTGTTAGAAGCTGTATTTGGCAGCTTTCCGCCTTTTACTGTTTTCTTTTCAGCAGAAGGTTTTTTCACCTTTTCCGCCGCATTTGTTATATCCTTGCCTGTTTCTTTAACCAAGTCTGAATCAAACATTTCACCTGTGATAATAAGATCTGCCAGAAAATCGCCAGCTAGATTATAGATGCTGATTTTCAGTTTGGCATTGATCAATTCTTCCATATTCATCAGTTCAAAAAGAGTCAGGTTCTTTTCCGTATCTTTTGTAATAAGGGTATACTCTGCTTTTACCTGATAGATTGAAAGCAGTTCATCAAAGATGGACAGCAATTCCTCAACCTGAGCGGAAGTCAGATCATCTGTTACATCGAACTCACCAATGGCCATCATCCGATAAGATAAGTCCTCCAGCCGCTGCATAGTCTCAGCGCTTAAAAGGTCATCCTCTATCGAAAGGAGATGATTCTTCAATCTCTCAATCTCCTCATCTGTTAAATCAAATTCAGTCTTAAAAACTTCTAGCAGCTCCAGAATCATTTCTTCATCTACCAGCTCTTCTTCATCCGCTGTATAAAAAAATACGCTCTCGTCAAGGTCACCAACGAAAATGTAATCCTCTAGTTCCTCTCCAAATTCTGCAAGCAGACTTCTTAAAGATTCTTCATTCAATTCATATTCATCATAGATAAATTGAATGTTGCTTAAGTCTGCTTTGATTACTTCACCAAGGCTGTCACTTAATTCTTGTACAGAATCATAATCTTCAATGGATTCGTCATACAAGGAAAGAACCATTTCAATATCTTCCTCTGTGACATCAAAGCCTCTGATAGCGCTAATGTCACTTAAATATTGCTGGAACTCTTTCTCAAATTCCGTACTTTGAGCTGAAGCGGCAGGAGCAAACAAACTGAAAATTAAGACTAAAACAGATAATAATACGCCTAATTTCCTCATAATCTTCCTCATTTCACCATTTTTTCAATACTTCTCTATTATATTTCCTGTCTCTATTTTTTACAATATTCAAAATGGGAGATTATATGGTGAAACGAGATCATCCGAATTCTGCTTGGTTTTAAACAAAATAAAAAAACGGGAAAATTCCCGTTTTTAATAGAAAACTAATAGATTAATGCTCTGACGGAATCCCCATTGTTGAAAATGCCGGACTGTGTTCCGAAGGGATACCAGCTAACTCAATCGTTTTGCCAACACTATGTTCTGATGGAATGCCGGCTAACTCTACAGGTTTGACCACACTATGCTCTGATGGAATTCCAGCCTCCTGGTTCCCCGCAAAAGATGCTCCAGCCCCAATTACCCCTAATGCCAATGCTCCGGCTAAAATTAATTTTTTCACGACATTGACTCCTCTCTCATTCATAATTTATATATTAACACCTATTGAGTAATTTTTCCATTTCCGATTCGACAATTTGGATAAATTTATCATTTTTTTGCAGCTTCAGGATATAAATAGCTTTTTGAAGAAACTCTATTCCCTTTTCTTTATTGCCAAGTTTTATATAATTCTCTCCACTTTGATAGTGAAGATTGGCAAACAAATATTGGATTTCTTCATGTATGCAAATATTAATTCCCTTTTGGCAATATACAAGGGATTCCTGGAATTCCCCTACCTCTGTCAAGGCCTGGGATAAGCCAAATAGGATCCTGACCTTCCCTCTGCTTTCAAGGATATGCGGCAGCTTTTCCAAATCACTAAGTGCCTTTTTGAACAACGATATGGCTTCCTGATAAAGATTCATATCTTTATATAAAATAGCAATACTTGCTAGTATTTCGACTTCTCTTTCCGATAAGTTGACCCTTTTTTCATTTGTAAGATCCAAAGCGCCATACAATATTTGGATCGCTTTATCAAAATCATTTTCAAGATAGAAAACACAGATACCCTGGTGCCAGACCAGGAATTGCTTCAGCATAACAGGCTGAAAAAGGGGATTATCCAGTTCCTTTTGAACAATTTCATAGATGGCCTTATAATTCCAATTCCGTTTGTGCTTATTAATAATCTGCATAACAGCAGTAGAATAATTTATGGTAGACTTAGAGGCAATATTAAAGAAGTATGTCAGATCAATATTCATCTTATTTGCTAATTGATTCAGCGTTTCCAGACTTGGATACGCTTTCTCTCTCTCAAAAGAAATAAGATCTTCCTCAGAGCATATGCCCTCTGCCAGCTCCTTAACACTTAACCCTTTATACTGACGAAAAGATTGTAAGCTGTCGCCAATTAAATACTCACTTAAATTCATCAGCTTTCCCTCACTTAGTATGATTAATAGTATTATTTTACCACAAATCGTATAATGTCGTTTAATAAAGTTTCAGGAGTGGTCAGGAACTGCATCAGTCAAAATGCTGTTTATGATGAGTATGCTTTAAAGTTGTACTGAGATGCAGAATAACATTTTGCAGCTACTTTAAAATAGCCCCACTATATTATTATTCGATATTTCCGGCAAATATCCTTCCTTAATTAAAAAATTTTATAATACTGCCCTCAAAGTGATGGCAGCTTTATTACTTTTAATACAAAATAAAAACCCTTCTATCAAAGAGGGTTAAATATACATCCATATTCTAGCTGATATCATTAATTGCCCACGATTTTTCTCAGGTCATTTTCAATCTCTGAAAGAAGCTGGTTTACACTCATTTCCTTTTCCCCAACTCCGATTTCATATACTTTTGTAAGCATCTCCAAAAAAAGTTCATTTATCGTTCTGCTACTCTCATTGTCCAGCAACTTTTTAACTCCTCCTATTTTCCTAGCAATCTTATGACAACATTCTAGTTCTTTTTTTATCATTTGACAATATTTTTCCAATCTTTTTTCAAAGATTGTTGTTTTTGGTTTAAGGACTGGAATGTGAGCCTCCTCGGCTTCGCTTGCGGGGTCTCACACACCCCCCTACTCAAACAACTCAGCAAATTAAACTAACTTATAAAAAGGCAGCAAACTTTACGGAAACAGTCCTATAAAAAGAACCGCTTCCTCACATGGAAACGGCAAAAAATTGGAGATTTAAAAGGATGTTACTTCAGATGCAGTTAGGGTTTCCCCCTAAACGCAATTCACATCTTTATTAAAACACTTATATGCAAATCATGTATCTTTGATAATTACTTATTTTTTAAGGGTTTCAGAGTGAAACCTCTTGTTTATATGGATTTTCAATAGTAAATATAACTATAAGAATATTTTTAGGAGGGTATCATTTGGATTTTTCTGCAATTGGAATAAAAATCAAAGAGTTAAGAAAAGCAGCAGGTTTTTCCCAAAAAGACCTGGCAAAAGATATATGTACTCAGGCACAAATCAGCAAAATTGAGAAAGGAGATGTCCTCCCTTTAGCATCCACTTTATATTTTATTTCACAAAAGCTGGGTGTTGATATCAATTATTTTTTCGAGCACGGGACGACCCCTAGGCTTGATTATGTTCACGAGGTGAATAACCAGCTTAGAATAGCCAGGCGCAACCTTGATTACCCTCTCATAAAGGAGATTGTGAAATCTGAAGAAAAGAACCCCCTCTTTACATCCAACAAGAAAAATTTCCAGAACCTCCTCTGGCATAAAGGGATCTACAAATATCATGTCGATCAGCAGCTGGAGCAAGCACTTTCATTTATCGATAGAGCCATCAATTTGACATTTGAGAAGGTGTGGAGTGAAAGAGAAATCGAGATTCTAAATAGCAAAGGAATATTACTATATGAATCAGGAAGATACACAGAAGCCCTTGATATCTATCTTCAAGCAATGAATCATTTAGAAGGAATCCTCTATTTAAATGATGAAACCGTCCGAAGCAGGCTTCTTTATAATACGGCCAAAACCTATACAGACTTAAAGGATTATGACCGCTCTACCAAGCTCTGCCATGAGGCCATTGAAATCTGCTTAGAAAAGGATCAGTTATTTCTATTGGGACATCTGCATTATCATATTGGATTTAATTATGAACTCCAGGAACAGTTTGTTTTGGCAAAAAAATATATGGAGCAGGCACTTGATATTTTCCGTATTCAAAGAGATGAACGATATAATGACTTTATACGTGGTAAATTGGCAATTTTCGACAAAAATACCCAATAGTCATCTCGACATAAGTCTACAATCCTTTATTATTGTAAAATAATAGTTATTTTTTTGTATAATGCTGTAAAAATATAATCTTTTTGGACGATATATGTGGTAAAATAGTACAAAAATACGTCCAAGGAGTGATTCGGAAAAGTGAAAAAACAGATGTTCTCAATTGCTGCTGCAGCAATGCTTTCTTCTGCCTTTGCCTCTCAGGCTTCCGCCGATACATACACAGTAAAAAAAGGGGATACCCTGTTCCATCTGGCTATTAAATACAAAACGACTGTTACAGATATTAAAAAAGCCAATAATTTAAGTTCCGATTTTCTATCAATCAATCAAAAACTTGAAATACCAGGGGCAGCAGAGAAACCTGAATCCAATCAGTCATCAGGCGGCACGGCCGTAACTAAACCGAGTAATTCTGCCAAAACGTATACGGTTAAAAGCGGGGATTCTCTATCTAAAATTGCCTTGAGTCATAATATTAGTTTGAAAGATTTAATGAGCTGGAATGGGCTTAGCACCCATTTAATATACCCTGGACAAGTCTTTAAGGTTTCAAAATCTGCTGGAAACAATTCGGGAGATACTCAAGGCCAGACAGGTTCCACTCCAGCACCTTCCAATGACAGCAGTCCAGAGGTATATACAGTTAAAAGCGGGGATACGCTAAGCGCCATTGCTGCTAAGTATAAGACTACTGTTCAACAGATTAAAACATGGAATAAATTAAGCTCTGATTTAATCCTGATTGGACAAAAGCTTAACTTGAGCGCAAGCAAGGATTCAAATGAATCTGTTTCCAGCAGCAAGCCAGGAAATAATGAGCAGACAAGCGGGGCATCAGCATCGGTTTTGGCCGAAGCCCAAAAGCATGTTGGTGTTCCTTATCAATGGGGCGGCCAAACTCCTTCAGGTTTTGACTGCAGCGGGTTCATTTATTATGTCTTAAAGCAGACAGGCTCTAAGATGTCACGCTACTCTTCAGAAGGCTACTACAGCCGTTCATTTTATGTGAGCACACCACAGCCTGGCGATCTAGTATTTTTTGAAAATACATATAAAAAAGGCATTTCTCACTTAGGCTTCTATGTTGGAAATAATAAATTTATTCACGCTGGCTCATCAGGCGTTGAAGTCTCCAGTCTGGATAATTCGTATTGGAAGAAACATTTTGATGGATTTAAGAGATTTTACTAGGACACCTTTTTACAGGTGTCTTTTTTCATATTCTGGAAGGAATATAGTTATATTTTGAAGAATACTATAAATAGCGGGGTCTAAAGGAGGAGATCAATTGAATATCGTAGGCATTATTACATTTTTGTCCTTATCTTTATTATTATCGAGTCTTCTTTTAATTTATTCCAAGCTTCAGCATCAAACGCCGGGCAAGCTGGCTGCGATTATT
This sequence comes from Cytobacillus sp. GQ23, assembly GCF_059758675.1. NCBI lineage: Bacteria > Bacillati > Bacillota > Bacilli > Caryophanales > Bacillaceae > Cytobacillus > Cytobacillus sp. GQ23. The sequence continues at coordinate 117,936 of NZ_JCAXER010000012.1, read as the reverse complement.
GTTTTTTTCCTTTTGAACGCAGTCCCCCTTGTATATATAGTGTATATCGAGTTAGGCAGGAATTACGCAAGCAATTCCATTACACTCGGCTCAGCCTTTATGATTGTGTGGCTGGTTACAGCCTTAATCCTGTTTGTCGGCATCCTGTTCAGGGTCCGGTCCGGTAAGGAAGATCCCTATTATTAAACTATAAAAAAACCAGCAGCAAATTGGGCTGCTGGTTTTTTCTATCTGGTAAGAAGTCCTCTTGCTGCGTATTTCATCATGTCCTTCTTGCTTAAATTCTTTACGTCTTTCTTTTTAAGCTTTGCCGGTTCGAATGGCGTGGCGAAAGGGGACCCCGTTTTGAGAAATGGCGGCCGTTCGAGCAGCACCAGTTCCCCCTTCTCCACCCCTTCTTTCACTTCCTGGGTCTGTCCAATTTTCAGCCCTGTTTTAATTGCCTTTCGTTCAAGCCTGCCGCTTTGCCTGATGGCATATGTATATGTGCCTTTTTTCGCCTTTTTCACCGCTTGGGCTGGAACCGTCAGGGTCTCCTCCACTTCATTTGTAATGATTCGCAAATCGGCGTGCTCACCATGGAGACTCTTAAACTCAGGTGTTTCGTTCATACTAATCGTAAATTCATAGCGGCTTTCTGTTTCGGCATGTGGCTCTGAAGTTGGATAGTTTGATATTTTCTCAAGGGTACCATCTATTTTTTTGTTGCTGCCTTTTGGAATGATGAATACTTTCATTCCTTCTGCCGCTTTATGAATTTCCTGCTCGGTAAAGATCCCTTCAACCTTTTGCTCATTCGAAATGATGGTTACAACTGGATTGGCGAGGTCCGTCTTGATGCTTTTGACGGTTCCGGCTATCTCACTTTCCACCGTCAGACTGGACAGGCTTTCGTCCGCTGCATCCATCAAATCCTCGTACTTTTGAACTTCACTTTCAAGCCTGCTGACTTGCAGCTCCTTTTCCGCGATATCCCGTTCGATGGTTTGAATCATGTAGTCATTTGGATTGGGTTCATCTTCTTCTGCAGGGGTGAGTGCGAGCGTTCGCTGCATGCTTTCTAACTCGCTGATATGGCTCTCTATGCCAGCTTGTTCCCGTTCCAGTTTTTCTTTTTCTATCTGGAAATTCTCCTTTGTCAGGGTTATGTCATCCGGTGAGTATTCGAATAAACCTGTCCCGGCCTGGACCTCATCCCCTTTTTCTACAAGAAAGCCCTTGAATGTCCCCTTAGTATTCTCATAGTAAAGGTGATGCTCTTCCATTGGCGCCAGGACACCCTTTGCCGGCATGGTTTCAAGAAGGTCCTGTTTTTTCACAGCCGTCCATTCATCAATATAGTAGGTTCTGCCAATTTTATCACTTTTAAGGAATATCAGGGCCATATTGCAGGCCAGGAACAGTGTTACACCAATAATCAGCATTCTCGCTTTCCACGTCATAGAAGATCCCTCACTTAAATTAGCTTTTCCAATTGAATGGATGAGAGTAAAGCTGAGACAATCACGAAAAACAAATGCGTTCCGACCAGCATGAAAATCAGGAAGCGAGGGCTTCTTTCGGAAACGGCATTTAAGTACTTATATTGCAGGACAAATGTCCAGATTTTAAAGAGTGTAATGGCGGAAAACGTGTAAACCAGCAGCTCTGGAAAGGAGGCTGCCTGAGCAATGATGCCAAATGAAAATATCGATGATTCACTGTTTAATCCGAGAAACAGAAAGAGCGGGATGTTAATGGCCTTTTCCATTAAGAGAATCAGCATAACCATCAGCTGGATGCTGATCAGCTTTTGGTATTCAACGTCTACAAGTGTCCAGAATAACAGGGAGGGTAAAAAAATGATCATGGCTGCATAAATAATGCCGTATACAATTTGTCCGCCGCCAAAGAACAGCTTGTACAGCTCGTACTCGCTTCTGGACATATCCGTCAGGCTTCTTGAAGTATGTTCGCTTCCAATTCCAAAGTAAGCACTGAGTCCAAATACAAGTGCACTCAGAAGCATTACCAGTAAAATCTGCTTCCATAGACCAGATAGTCTCTCCTCTTTTCTCATCTGATGTGAAATCATATAAGGTTCCTTTAACCCTCTAAGCAGCGGTACCCGATAGCCCATAAAGTATCCCCCAAAAAATTATCTATTATTCTTTTATTTTAACTTAAAATCAAAATATTGGGAAATAGGTAGAATTGTGGAGAAATGGGTACAGAAACGGCTCAAATTATAGCAAAAGACCTTTAAAAGCTCATTTTTCCTGGTGGTTAGTCTTTATTCTACAAAAATAAGTGTCGGAATTTGCAAAAACTTTTGTTGTTTCATTAGACTGGAAAGGCGGTATAGATAAGTAAGAATTTTACAACCATGTCCTTGTCACGAGAGAATGAAAAATCGAGGAGGGCTTACTAATGAAAATAAAAGCTGGAAACTGGACAATGCTGAGTGAGCAGGAGAAATTATTTATTTTGGAAGCTGTCAGCTTTTTTCAGTCTAGAACGAAAAAGAAGTCATAACTCATATGAGATTCTATCATACAGCGATAAATAGCAGTTAAAAAGGCACCTTTGTATGGGATATGAATGGTGCCTTTTTACAACTGGGTGACAGGCACCACCCGAAATTTGTCGAAAACTCCAAAAAGGACTCCACATTAAAGTGAAGTCCCAATTCAATAGATTAAGGAAATAGTTTTATAAGGAAGCTCAATAAAATCCCCACAACCCCGAAGTCCGAATCCCCAAAGGTTGTTCCTTCAAATCCGAGTGAACCCAGAACCGGAAGCAATAAGGCCGGAAGGAAAGAGATTAAAGACCGTTGGCAAATGAACCAATCATTGCTCCGCGTCTTCCCCCTGTTGCATTTCCGAATACTCCTGCTGCCGCACCTGTTGGCTAAATTCCCCAGTGACAGGCACCACCCGAAATTTGTCGAAAAATCAAAAAGGGGGCTTCACATAAGTGTGAAATCCCCATAATAGCTTTGATCAAGAAAATAGTTTAATAAGGAAGCTCAATAAAATCCCCACAACCCCGAAGTCCGAAGCCCCAAAGGTTGTTCCTTCAAATCCGAGTGAACCCAGAACCGGAAGCAATAAGGCCGGAAGGAAAGAGATTAATAGACCGTTGGCAAATGAACCGATCATTGCTCCGCGTCTTCCCCCTGTCGCATTTCCGAATACTCCTGCTGCCGCACCTGTTGGATAAATTCCCCAGTGACAGGCACCACCCGAAATTTGTCGAAAAATCAAAAAGGGGGCTTCACATAATGTGAAGTCCCCATAATAGCTTAGATCAAGAAAATAGTTTAATAAGGAAGCTCAATAAAATCCCAACAACTCCGAAGTCCGAATCCCCAAAGGTTGTTCCTTCAAATCCGAGTGAACCCAGAACCGGAAGCAATAAGGCCGGAAGGAAAGAGATTAATAGACCGTTGGCAAATGAACCGATCATCGCTCCGCGTCTTCCCCCAGTTGCATTTCCGAATACTCCTGCTGCCGCACCTGTGAAGAAGTGCGGAATCAGGCCTGGCACAATGATCTTCAGGCCGAATAGCGGAAGAAGGAACATGGAAAGCAAACCAGCTACGAAGCTGAATAGGAATCCGATAATAACTGCATTTGGAGCAAAAGGGAACACTGCCGGGCAATCAAGGGCAGGCTTCGCATCTTTTACCACTTTGTCAGCGATTCCTTTAAAAGCTGGTACGATTTCTGCAATCAGCATCCGCACACCGGCAAGGACCACATAGACACCAGCAGCAAACGTAATCGCCTGCATGAGCGAGAATACAAGGAAGTTAACTCCGCCGCTCAATTCAGATTCTACATAGCCTCTTCCGGCGATCGGCGCCACTACCAGGAAGAGAATCGTCATAGTCAGAGACATCGCAACAGATGTATCGCGCAGGAATCCAAGTGATTTTGGCACTTTGATCGCCTCTGTCGATTTGGATTTATCCCCTACACGCTTGCCAATAAAGCCGGATACAAAGTAGCCGAAAGATCCGAAGTGGCCGACCGCTATGCTGTCATTGCCAGTGATTTCGCGTACATATGGCTGTACAAGCGCAGGCATGAATACCATTAATAATCCCAGAATAATAGATCCAATAATAATCAGTGGAAGCCCTGTCACTCCGCCTGTTGCAAACACGGCTGAGATCAGGCAGGCCATGAATAAAGTATGATGGCCGGTTAGGAAAATATATTTAAACGGTGTAAAACGGGCAATTAAAATGTTCATGACCATCCCGAAAAGCATGATCATCGCGGTTTCTTTCCCAAATGTCTGCTGGGCAATCGCTACGATGGCTTCGTTGTTCGGAATAACGCCCTGGATATGAAAGGCTTTTTCAAACATTTTTCCGAAAATATCAAGTGAGCCTATTAAGATGCTTGCTCCTCCATTCAGAATGAGAAAGCCCATGATTGTCTTAAGCGTACCAGAAATGACATCAGCTATGCCTTTTTTCTGCAGAAGCAAGCCAAACAAGGCGAATAAACCAACCAGGATGGCGGGCGTGCCCAATATATCGTTCATGATAAAATCAAACATGTTTAACCCTCCTTTTTAAATCCTCTGTATCTATCTTTCTTCTAAACCTTTTTAAGGTTATACTGTATGTGTTCTTTTTTATTTTTCAGCGGGCGAATCTATCGCCTGCTCTTTTTTTCTCTATTATGATAAATGTGATTCCAATGCGGCTTTCAGCTCATTTTGATCCAGGATGTTTGTCAAACCAATGATCGTTCTTGTTCCATCATCCAAAGTGGAAATCAGGTCTTTAGATCCCAGGTAAATGTCTGCATTCTCGGATTTAGCTGTTGTTAAATCTGTATGTGACACATCTGCTTCCACACCCAGCTGGCTTAAAACTGTTTTTACGTTCATTTCTACGATAAAGCTGCTTCCAAGTCCGTTTCCGCATACCACTAGAATTTTTTTCATTTTTATTTCCTCCTTAGTCTTGTGAATATTGATTAATAATGTCTAAAACGTCAGCAGCTGCATCAGCAGTCTGCAATTTTTCAAGGTTGTCGCTGTCAGACAGCATTTTGGACAGCTGGGATAATGCTTTTAAATGGGTTTCATTATCGATGGCTGCCAGCACAAAGAATAATCTAACCTGATGCTCCGGCTTTTCCGAAAAAGCACAGCTTTCTTTTAATTGCAGAAAGCTCATTCCCAGCTTGTTCACACCAGCTTCAGGGCGGGCATGAGGAAGGGCAATTCCCGGTGTGATGACAATATATGGCCCCATCTTATTCACGTTTTCGATCATGGCATCAATGTAATCCTGGCTGATGGATTGATCGGCCAATAGCGGCTGTGACGCCATTTGCAGTGCATCCTGCCAGCTTTGGACTGAATCTGCAAATTGTATCTTATCGGCAGTTAAAACTTCATTTAACATTGGCTTTTGATCCACCTCACTTTTCGCTTCTTTATTGGACTGATAGTAGGCTTTTAATTCCTGAATCAGCATGCTTTCATCTTTTATATCTGCATGCTTCCGGATAATGTCCATCAATGCGTCTATGGTTTCTGATTTCGGCTTTTTTTCTGATGCCTGTACCTGCTTAAGCAGGGATTCCTTCTCGGACGGGTTAAGAATCGGATTTACAATAAACACCGGGATCTGTTTCCGGGATACTGGCGTGGTCGAAATGACAAAGTCCAGATCAGCCAGGGAGGCTTTCTCATATTCACGGACAGTGTATACATGTGCCACATCGACGAATGGCATGAGGTCTTCAATTTGTTTCTGAAGTATTCGGGACGTGCCGATTCCGCTGGCACACACCACAGCCGCTTTTTTGCGAGCTTCCACTCTGACGCCTTCTTTATCAATCCAGCCCCCAAAATGCATTGCTATATACGCCACTTCATCATCCGATACTTTTTTGCCAAGCACGTACTCAAAATGATGAACTACTTTTTTGGTTAGGATAAACAAATCCTGATAAGACTCCTGTACAGATTTGGATAATGGATTCTCCAGGTCGATCCCATATTTAATCCGGAAATACGCCGGTTTTAAATGAATCAATAAATTCCGTTCAAGTTCCTTCCGGTTTTGAAAAAATACGCATGCATACTTCTGAAAATCATCGACCATTCTGACAGCCATTGATTTGAGGATAGCAAGGTCCTGGTTCTCGAGCTCATGTGTATCATAGTCGCTTATCTTGGCCCCTAACAGATAGGTTGCAAGATAGCAGGCTTCATCATCAGGAACCTCCAATCGGAAACCGCTTTCAATTTTCCTGCAAATAAATCGGGCAGCGGTGTACTCTTTAGTTTCTTTGATGACCTGTTTTTCAACCGGATCCATCTTGATGTATTTTCCCTGGCTGAATCTTTTGATGAGCATAAATATATGGGCGGTTAGCGTCTCCATCACATCATCTGTGTAATGAACACCGGAAAAGGATTCACTTTCATCCAGAATTTCATAGATGGTCTCTAAATCAGTCCGCTGAAACATTTCTGGCGACAGTCCAGGCGTGTCCTGGATGGTTAACTGAACTTCTGATAATAGATCATTCCAGCCGCGATTGGTTAGAACCTGTGTTAAGCAGTAAATCAGCATTTTCCGCTTATCCTGCTCTTCACCGGCGATATAGTATCCTGAAGATTTATGAAAAATCAACTGAACCTGAAACTGGCTTAGCTGCTTTTTCAATTCCTTGATATCAGCCAGAAGCGTACTCCTGCTGACACCCAGCTTATCCATCAGATCCTGCAAAAAAATGGTTTTCTCGCGGGTCAGGATGAGGATGGCAGTCCAGGCCATTCTTTCTTTGCGCGAAAACTCATAGCTGCCTGCTTTATCAAATGAATGAAGCCGCTGTTTAATCTGCTGCTTTTCTTCTTCATCGAGATAAAATCCAGCAGCACGGACATACTTCAGCTCATCTAAGCCTTGGTCTTTCAGCCAGCTATTAATTTTGTCAATATCATAATAGACAGTCCGCTTGGAAATCTGTAATTCTTCCATTAGCTCCTGTGGAGAAACATGTGAAGGCGCATGGACCATTTTCGTCAAAATCGTCATGCAGCGCTGGTCAAGAATCATCGGGAGCGCTCCCTCCTTTACCTGATTCTAATATCATAAGTTTGCAAACATCAGACTCTAAATTCATTGAATTGTCTGCTTACTGAGTATTATACTCCTGTATTGCGCAAAATGAAGTCCGAATTCTGTAAGGAGTTTTTTGCAAGAGTTGGACTTAAGGTTTATCAGCTGGAATAAAAAAACTTCCTGACTGAATAGGAAGTGGTGTTTTACTTATTCATTTTCGTTAACAAGGCGGCCTTCGGCATCATAAACGGCAGTCTCAACCGGCAGTTTAATTTCATCTTTCTCGAAAACAGCATACCAAACTGACAAGTTTTCCCGCACCCAAAAACGGGATGGCTGGATATTGCCTTCACTGTTAATGACGATGGTCTTCGCTTCATCCTCAGCCAATCCATATATGATGGCAAAATCCTTTTCAGTCTTATGATCTGCCCGCCAGTCAATCGGTCCCCTATCTCCTTTTTCCTCACTGAACTCCTGGTAATCCATGATAGGATATATGAACTTCTTAAACTCTGTAAACTCCTGATTGGTCAGGACAGGGATAATGCCTGAATTTGTTTCTGCAAAAACTAAGCGTGAATGGGGGTCAAATAAAAGAATCCGCTGGCAGTCTTCGCCAAATTGTTCTGATACTCTTTCGCAGATGCTCTTTTCCAGGGAAACAGCAGGAATAGCAGGCTTTGCAGGTTCTGCTGTACGTGAAGCCAAAACATAAATCAGACCGAATATTAGTCCTAAGCTGAGTACAGCCAGCAAACTTTTTTTCATCTCACTTCCTCCCTCTAATTCTTATCATATTATATTTTTCTAGAAATAAAAGCTTAATAAAAAAACGAACCCCGAAAGGTCCGCTTTAAAAATCAAAACTCAAAGTTAATCAAATTCTCGCGCTTCTCCTTCAGCCCTTTCACAGTCCCCTCATAGCTGAGCAGATCCCCTGTAAGAGTTTCATTCCGATTCTTGATCATTCTTGTGACCTCATCCGGATTCGGTCCTCCCTGGAGGCTGCGGATCTGTACAAAGTATTCTGGAGAAATGATTTTCTTCCACTCATCCTCTGACAAGGACACGGGAACATATCCCTGAATAATTTCATTTACATCCGCCACTCTCCAGTCGCACAGCTCTTTCTGATCTTTCACGGTTTGTTTCGAAATATAGCTGGCAATGGAGTGGGCTTTCCGGAATGGGATGCTGTAGTCTCTTGCCAGGGTGTCAGCCAGTTCGGTGATCGTGATGCACGATTTTTTGGCCATTTCTTTCGCATGCTCTTTATTGACCTTTAATGTAGCAATCACGGCGTACATCAGCTTTAATACCCGATTCGCATTATTAAAAGCGCGATACAGATGGGGCTGCAAATCATCTTCAGTATCGACTATATCACCGAATGGCGTGTTATGAACCATGTTCATGGCTGCATATGCCTCACCATAGGCACTGCTGGCAATGGATCTGGAATGCTCAATGGAAACCGGGTTCCGTTTTTGAGGCATAATGCTGCTTACCTGCACGTAAGGATCCGCCACCTGAAAGGTGCCAAACTCTCTTGTTACATGCTGAAGGAAATCCTGAATCCACCGGCCGGTATTCACCATGCAGGTCATAAGAGCTGATGACGTTTCCAGAAGATAATCTGCACCTGCAATTGAGTCATATGAGTTTTCAATTATCCCTTCAAAACCCAATAAGTCACGGGTGCGGTCTCTGCAAATTGGGAAGCCGGTCGTTGTCAGGGCTGCAGCACCGAGTGAAGATTTATTTACAGTTTTATAGGCAGCCCACAGCCGGCTAATATCCCTTTGAAGAACATCATAAATAGCGAGCAGATAATGCCCCAAAGTGGTCGGCTGGGCCGGCTGTGTATGGGTATAGCCGGTCATATAGGTCTCTTTATGCTCTTCAGCCTGCTCCAGCAATGCCTCACTAAGCTGATAGGCATTGCCCAAAAGCTCGAGGAGGTGTTCTTTCAGGACCAGCCGGTACATCGCGATTCCCATATCATTTCGGCTCCGGCCAATATGAATTTTCCCAGCCAGCTCATCACCAATCTCCTCTCCTATTTTCGCTTCCATCATAAAAAATAGATCTTCAAATTGAGGCTGATAGGATAGGGAGCCTGGGTCTGACATTGCCACTTTGTTTATTCCCTTCAGCATGGTTTTTGCTTCATCTTCCGGAATGATTCCTTGTTCTGCCAGCATGATCACATGTGCCCGGTGAATATCGAACATAGCATGGAACAGATAGTCCCGCTGATCATTAAATACGGGCATCAGCAGTTCTTCTGCATATGTTTTGCCGGGAAACACATGGCCTTCCTTATTAATAAAATCTTCTAATTTGCTCATTATTTCAACTCCGTTTTAAGACAAGAATTCCGCCTAAGCTGGTGGAGCACTTTCTATGAACATAGTATATGCATGGACAATCAAAATGCTGATAGTGCACTTATCGTAAACGGCAGTCCATCCACTGAGAATATATCATTTACAAGGGGGCAGTACAGGCTCATGCGGATCTCCCTTTAATTTCTCAATGTGATTCAGCGCACATCCACCCTCTTCTATATATTGTAAAATATTCCTGAAGAGAGGTGCCATGATGGAAAAGAACTGGTCTGTTTCCCTGGAGCAGGGGGAGTATGAAACAAATATAGATCTGCTGATCAATGATGCTATGGCAGCTGTCAGCCAGACAACAAAGGGATATTATGTAAATATCGTCACACCGGCTAAACTGGGAAATCCAAATGACTACTTAACAGATGTTTTGCACTTGCATTTTGGAAATACAATAGACTCTCAGTTTATTGATCAATGCGGATGCGGGGGTTACGTTTTAAGGGTATGGAAAAGCAAATGAAGGATCTTACTATTTTATGTGATTATAAGAATCGGCAGGTTATTTTAAATTATTATTACGAAGATGAGCTTATCACCCGGGATGGTACGGACTTTGATTCCATCTATGTACATCAAGGCATCGTTTATTTTATAAAACATAAAAAGCAGGTTTTGACCATAAACTCGAGGAAGTATCGAAATGCATTGATTGGTGAGGGATTTCAGAATTATTATGTTATGCGGAATGATAAGGAGCGCTTGGATATTTATATTCCTTAGAGAGGAGCTACAAAGGCTTTTGCAGCTTTTTGCATAATACACAGCCTCCACAATAAATCAGACCCGCCAAACCTGGCGGGTCCTTCTATTTAACTCACTTTAAACCTCTTAATAGAATCCAGCAATTCCTCCGCCATTCCCGAAAGTGAAGCAGCAGATGCCGCAATTTCTTCCATGGACGCCAGCTGCTCTTCTGTCGCAGCGGATACATCCTGGCTTTCGGCTGTCGTAACAGCAGCAATTTCTTCGATTGCGTTTACAAGTTCTACCACCTGGTCAGCACCTTCGGCCATGTCCCTGATGGATGTGGAAACTTCCGCGATCTGGCCAGAAACGGTGTCTGCAAATTGCTGGATGTGGCTGAAGGCATCACCTGCATTGTTCACAAGGTCTATACCTTTTTCCACTTCAGCTGTTCCTTTTTCCATTGATGAGATGGCTTTGCTTGTGTCCGTTTGGATGGTTGAGATCAGCTCGCGGATGCTTTCGGTTGACTTGGACGATTGCTCTGCAAGCTTGCGGACTTCATCAGCTACCACGGCAAAGCCTCTTCCGTGCTCGCCTGCTCTTGCAGCTTCAATGGCGGCATTTAGTGCAAGCAGGTTTGTCTGGTCAGCAATTGCAGATATCACGTTGACAATCTGGCCAATTTCCTCCGAACGCTTTCCTAATGTATGGATAATAGAGCCTAATTCAGAGACTGTTACATTAATGTTTTTCATCTGGTTCGTGGAAAGGTCGATCGCTGTATTTCCTTTTACAACCACTTTATTTGTCTCATTCGCCGTTTTGGCCACGACATTTGTGTTACTCATAATTTGCTGAATTTGGCCCGACATTTCTTTGACGACAGTCGTGCTTTCTTTCACTTTTTCTGTCTGCTGCTCAGTTGCAGAAGCTACTTCCTGAATGGAATTGGCCACCTGTTCTGTTGCCATGTTGTTTTGCTCCGAGCTCGCCGTCAGCTGTTCTGATGATGCTGCCAGATGGACCGCTTTTTCACTAACCTGGTTGATCAGCTGCTGCAGCGATAGAACCATCTTATTAAAGCTTTCACCCAGTTTGCTGATTTCATCTTTGTTCCTGACAATAAACTTCTGGGTCAGATCCCCTTCGCTGACTTTATCGGTTGCCGCGATGAGCTGATTGAGCGGTCGCGTTATTGAACGGACAATAATATAAGAAACCAGTGCACCCACAAGTACGAAGATAGCAATAAATATGACGGTCGACACTAAGATAGGCTGAACAGATGCCGTTACTTCCTCCACGTTCATTGTCCCAAGAACCTTCATGCCTGTCAGGGCATCGGTGGTAAAATGCATCTCTTTCTTTTCGCCATCAAGCGTGTACTCCACCTGCCCCTTTTCCTCTTCCAGGACTTCCGGCAGCCAGCTGCCTTCTGCCTGTGTGCCCGGCTTCTCCTTCGGGTGCACTAAAAAGCTTCCCTCTGCGCTTAAAATTGCTGAATAACCCTCTTTTCCAATTTTAATATTATTGGAAAGCTCACTAAGAGCAGATAAACTTAAGTCAATTCCAATAACACCAGAGCTGTCTCCAAGCTTTTGGGCTACAGTGATGAGGATATTTCCGCTGACAGCATCAACATATGGCTCTGTGATAAAGGCTTTTCCCTTTGCCTCCATTGCTCCCTTATACCAGGGGCGTGAGGTGGCATCAAAGTCAGACGGCAAATCTGCACGCGGGTAGATGACTAAATCGCCATTTTCAGAACCGGCATAAATAGCCACGGCCTCCGGATGAAGCTCTTTATACTGGCTAAAGGCATTTACCGTACCCTCCAGTTCACCCTCTGTATAAAAATCCTTTTTGATCCTTTTTGAAAAGTAATTCGCATCCCCCATCTTAGGCTTAATAAAGCTGATGATAAATTGATCAAGGATCTTAACATTCTTATCGGCACTCATGGAAATCTGGTCCTTTATCTCATCATGTGCCTTCTGATAGGATATGCAGCCGATTGATATAGAAGGAATTAATAGAATAATAATAAATGATAGTAATAATTTCTTTCTAATCGTAAATGAAAACAGCGACCCATTTTTTTTCTTATTTTTCAGCTTCATGATTTGGCCCCTTTAAAAACTTAGTAATTTACCGCCTTCACCTGCGAGATGGCACCTTCCAGCTTCTCATCAACGACTCTGGCATCGTCTATATGCCTCTGGATCAGTTCGTTCACTTGGTCAAAAACCGACTTTGTATCCGCAATCTCACCTGCCACCTCCCGGGAATACCCCTTCTGGATGTTAATCATTTCCATCACTTCACTGACTTCTGATTCCACTGCATGGATAATGTTTGTGATCGAATCAATTTTACTGGTAGTCTGGCCGCTCAGGGACATGCCGTCTTTAATTAATTCGGTGCTTGCGACAGTTGAGTTCAGTGTGGCTTCAATATCATCCTGAATATTTTTTGTCAGGGAGCTGATATTTGCCGTGCTTGTCGCAGTGCTTTCGGCCAGTTTCCGGACCTCATCCGCTACGACCGCAAATCCTTTTCCCTGTTCCCCGGCGCGTGCCGCTTCGATGGATGCATTCAAGGCAAGAAGGTTCGTTTGCTCCGCAATATCTTTGATGACCTGAACAATCATCTCGATCTCTTTTGACCGTTTGCTTAACGCCTCCATTTTCTGTGAGTTCACTTCAAGCTGTTCTCCCAGCTGCTTAATCAGCTGTTCAGACTTGCTGACAGATCCGCGCCCTTCCTCCGAGCTTTTGACCATCTCTTTTGCAGATTGAATCAGATTTCCCCCTTTATCTGATAAAGTGAGGCTGTTTGAAAAAGTAGCTTCGCTATGCCTTTTTACATTTTCAAAACCGTCTTTTATTTTCAGAACCAGGTCTCCCAGCATATAGTGCTGACCATTGACGATCTCATGCTGGCTTACTGTAGTTGTCAAATCTTCATTAAATGATTGAATCAGTGTCTGATAATACTTTTCTCTGCGCTGAAACTCGTCTTCAGCCAACTGGAGTTTTGCTTCCAGTTCCCGCTTTTCGTCCTCCAGCTGCTTTAACTTTCCTTTTCCGAACATCCTTATCTCCCCATCTCCTATATACTCCTTTATTATATCGACAGAATACGTGAAATTTTGTGACCTTTTTCACTCTTTTTTAAAATATATAGGACTTTGTAATTAACAAAAGTCTCTTTTCGTTTAAATTATTGTTTATCCTCATTAATGTCTTCCTGTTGATTTCCGCTCCAGGATGCTCGCTTTCCGCGGGGCGGGCGCTGAGCCTCCTCGACGCTTCGCGTCTGCGGGGTCTCACCTGTCCCGCTACTCCCGCAGGAGTCTCGCACCTTCCGCTACAATCAACTCAGAAAATATAATACAAAAAGCATCAAACCTTGCAAAAACAGCCTAAAAAAAGAGACACCTGCCTAATATGGCAGGTGCCTCTTCTCTCTTATTTTTACCAGCGTGCAGTCAGCATCTTTCTCCTCGTATAGAATTCAACACCATCCGTTCCGTTTGCGTGAAGGTCTCCGTAGAAGGAGTTTTTCCAGCCGGAGAATGGGAAGAAGGCCATTGGCGCCGGTACGCCGATGTTCACTCCAAGCATGCCGACCTCGATGTTTTCTCTAAAGTAGCGGACGCTGCTTCCGCTGTCAGTGAATAAGCATGCTCCGTTTCCGAAGTCGGATTTGTTCGTAAGCTCGATCGCTTCTTCAAGGTTTTTCACACGTACTACAGAAAGTACCGGTGCAAAGATTTCTTCTTTCCAGATTTTCATAGATGGATCTACATGATCAAAAATCGTTGGTCCGATGAAGTAGCCGTTTTCGTGGAAGGCTTCATCTTTGCGGCCATCCCGGACAAGGGTTGCTCCTTCTTTTTCGCCAATTTCAATGTAATTGCTTGTGCGTTCCTTGTTTTCCTGGCGGATGACTGGGCCAAGGAACACATTTTCATCCAAGCCGTTTCCGATTGTCAGCTCACTCGCCTGCTCATTTAATTTAGCTACCAGCTCGTCGGCAATGGAATCCACGGCCACTACCACCGAGCAGGCCATGCACCTTTCACCTGCTGAACCGTACGCAGCAGCGATAATTTCCTTAACTGCACCATCAAGGTCTGCATCTGGAAGCACGATTGAGTGGTTCTTGGCACCAGCCAGCGCCTGAACGCGTTTGCCTTTTGCTGTTGCTGATTTGTAAATGTACTCGGCCACAGGCTGAGAGCCAACGAATGAAATCGCCGGTACATCCTGATGGTCAATCAGGGTGTTTACCACATCATGTGCACCATGAACAATATTGAATACTCCAGCAGGAAGCCCCGCTTCTGTGAACAGCTCTGCCAGGCGGTTAGCAAGGATTGGCGTTCTTTCTGAAGGCTTTAAAACAAATGTGTTGCCGCAGGCAATCGCAAGCGGGAACATCCAGCACGGAACCATCATCGGGAAGTTGAAAGGCGTGATCCCGCCAATAACGCCAACCGGATAGCGGTACATGCCTGATTCTATGTTTGTCGCAATATCCGGAAGCTGCTTACCCATCATGAGGGATGGAGCACCTGCTGCGAACTCCACACATTCAATTCCCCGCTGCACCTCGCCATAGGCTTCTTTAAAGTTTTTGCCGTTTTCTTGTGTAATCAGCTTTGCCAGCTCGTCCCAGTTATCTATTAAAAGCTGCTGGTATTTAAATAGAATTCTCGCTCTTTTGGGCACCGGCGTTTTGCTCCAGGTTTTAAAAGCTTGCTTGGCTGCCTGAACGGCGTTATCGACATCTTCACGTGTGGAAATCGGTGTGCGGGCCAGCTCCTCGCCAGTTGCAGGGTTTGGCACCACTTCGAATTTATCCGTGTTGGCATCCACCCATTCGCCATTGATAAAGTTTTTTAATACCGTTGTTGTTGTCGCTGTCATAAGTAAAATCCCCTTTCAAAATTAAAAGATAGAATATAAGAATATTGCCAGGAATAGTACAGCCGTTGGCATTGCTACACTTAAAATAAATATTGGCCAGTAGGCACGTTTGTGGGTTTCTCCGCATATCGCCCGGATTGTTGTCACCACATAGCCATTATGCGGGAGTGAATCCAAGCCGCCGGATGCAAGCGCTGAAATCCGATGCATAGCACCCGGGTCCAGACCCTGAGAGAGATACATTGGCGCCAGGATCGGCAGTGCAATCCCCAATCCGCCGGATGCCGAACCGGTAATACCGCATATCAGCGTAACGGCTATCCCCAGTCCCATTAATGGCGGCCCCGGGATATTTATCAGTGCATCCACGAACGTATCAAACGCGGCAACCTGGGCTGCAACACTTCCAAACCCAACAACCGCACACGTATTAGCGGCTGCGACTAAGGCATCCTGGGCACCCTTGGCAAGTGCCTCCCAAAATCCGACCAAATACTTCATCATCAACAGACAAGCAAGAACGATGCCGCTGGTTAAGGAAATTAATGCGGCAGCTGTCGAAGAAGTAAAGTTGGCAGCCGTATTTAAAATCGCAATTACCGATGCCAGCGGCAATATGGCCAGGATGACATTCGGATAATCCTTCACTGCCGGAGCTGCATCCGGCCTTTGCATTTCCACCTCAGATTCAAGAGCTGCTGCCGATTCATTGGCACCGGACGGCTGATTCGGCAAGGAGAATACCTCCCCATTCCGAACTGCTTTTTTCACCATTCTGCTAAGTAAAATACCACCTATAACCATGATCAAAAGAGCCATTAGCGCCCCGATAATTCCGCCTGCTGTCGGCTTTGTTCCAAAAAACTCTGTTGGAATCAGGTTTTGGATCTCCGGTGAGCCCGGTGCTGTCATCGTAAAAGATATCGATCCAAACACCAATGCCGCCGGGATGAAACGATGCGGCAGATTGGCCACTCTAAATAGGGAAACAGCGATTGGATAGACGGCAAAACCTACTACAAATAGGCTGACGCCTCCGTAAGTCATAATCGCCGCTGCTGCCACGACGGCAAATACCGCTTTTGATGGTCCAAGTGTATCCTTGACCCAATTTGCGATGCTGTCAGCCGCCTTGGTTACCTGCATAATTTTTCCGAATATGGCACCCAATAAGAAGATGAGGAACCATGAGTAAAAATATCCTGTAAACCCTGTCATATAATGCTCTGTCAGGGCTGTTTCAAGGTTTAGCCCTCCTGTAAGAGCAACTACAACTGCACTGATAATGGCGGCAATAATAATATTTACGCCTCTCATCGTTAAAACCATTAATAAAATCAGCGAAGCGATCAACCCGAGCATCCCAATCATCCGTATGTCCCCCTGTTACACTTTCTCTGTCTCAGAAGAAAACTGGTAATTATAGCAAACATGGTAAAGCTCTTCGAGTTCGTTTTTATTCGGAACTCTTGGGTTGTTGCCGGGGCTGCCGCTGTCGATGGCGTCGTCTGCCATCTTGGCCACTGCACTCTTAAATGCTTCCTCGTCAATACCCCATCCTCTT
Source organism: Cytobacillus sp. GQ23 (assembly GCF_059758675.1). Taxonomy (NCBI): domain Bacteria; kingdom Bacillati; phylum Bacillota; class Bacilli; order Caryophanales; family Bacillaceae; genus Cytobacillus; species Cytobacillus sp. GQ23. The sequence continues at coordinate 101,259 of NZ_JCAXER010000012.1, read as the reverse complement.
AAGTTAGGAATATTTAATTTTCGGCAAAGCTCTTTGACGGATTGAACAGCCACTTCCGCAGCTTCTTCATTGGTAAGGCTTTCATCATCAGGCTGAAAAATCCGGCCGATATCCGCTAAGCGGTCCACACATGCCTCCTGGCTGAACTCAAGAACAGCCGGCAGGAGCATGGCATTCGAGATTCCATGAGGAACGTGGAATAATGCGCCAATCGGACGGCTCATGCCATGCACAAGACATACCGATGCATTTGAGAACGCCATTCCAGCCTGCAGAGATCCAAGGCTCATTGCTTCCCGGGCATCGACATTGTCCCCTTCATTGTAAGCGGTTAATATATTTTCCACGATCAGCTTCATAGCCGATATCGCCATTGTGTCTGTCATCGGATGCGCCTTTTTGGAAAGATACGCTTCGACCGCATGACTTAGCGCATCGACCCCTGTTGCGGATGTGACATTCTTTGGTGATGAAAGGGTGAGCAGCGGATCCACAATCGCAACATTTGGCATAAAGGCGGGCTGTTTGATCATCATTTTGACATCATTGGATGAGTTTGTGATGACGGTTACATCTGTCGCCTCAGAGCCAGTCCCGGCTGTGGTCGGAATCGCTATGTGGGGAACCGGCGGATTCTGAACCAGTTTCTTCCCACCCATATACTCGCCGATATAACCGCCATTTGTTGCTAAGACTGCTATGGCTTTGGCTGTATCGATACAGCTGCCGCCGCCTACTGAAATGACAAGGTCACATTGCTGTTTTTGAAACAGCTCGAGCGCTTCTGCTACATACTCATCAGTTGGCTCTGATGCTACCCCGAGATATACCTCACTTTGCACGCCAGCCTCCTGAAGATAGGTTCTGCATTCGCTTACATATCCTAGCTGGTCCATTATTTTATCGCTGATTATTAATGCGTTTTTCCCTTTGAGTGCTGCTTCCTCGCCAACTTTTTCGGAAGATCCCCTTCCATAAAAAATCGTTTCCGGCACCCGGAAAACTGCAGGTTTCTCCATAGAACATCCACCCCTTTTTTTATTACCTTTATAACTTGCAAGGAGCGTGCCAACTTTGAAACCTGCTAAAATCAAGGTTTGTTGTTTGCAATACTGTAGTCACTACACTACACCTGTAGATTTTTTGTAGTGTAATCACTACATCTCATTCAGGTTATGCCATGCTTTTTCAGCTTTTGATAAAGGGTAGTCCGATGAATTCCAAGCAGATCTGCAGCTCTTGATTTATTTCCGCCCGCTCTTCTTAAGGCATCCAGAATAATTTCAGACTCCCTTTGACTGCCCAGTAATTTAGCTTCCTCAATAGACCCTGCTGCCAGGGCCTCTATTTTGAGAGTGGCTTCCGGCTTTTTCAGCATCTCCGGCAAATGATGATAGTCAATAACCTTCCCATCCACCAGGGTCACCAGCTGTTCCACCGTGTTCACCATCTCGCGGATATTCCCTCTCCATGGATGCTGGACAAAAGCGTTTACCGCCTCAGATGTGAATAGTTTTCCAGATACCTGATACCGCTCGCAGATTTCCTTCAGGTAATGGACCAGCAGGACAGGTATATCCTTTTTCCGTTCCCGCAGCGGAGGGATATGGAGCTGGATGATATTCAGCCGGTAATAAAGATCCTCCCGGAATTCCCCCGTTTCAACCATTTGCATCAGGTTGCGGTTTGTTGCGGCAATCACTCTGACATTGATTTGATATTTCTTCAAGCCGCCGACTCGTTCAGCTTCCTTTTCCTGAAGAACCCGCAGCAGCTTGGTCTGCATAACAAGCGGCATTTCACCGATTTCATCGAGAAAAATGGTGCCGTTGTCTGCCAGCTCAAACTTCCCGGGCTTGCCTCCCTTTTTCGCCCCGGTAAAAGCGCCTTCTTCATAGCCAAACAGTTCGGACTCGAATAAATGCTCCGGAATGGCCCCGCAATTGACACTGATAAAGGGTCCGGTGGAAAAGGGGCTGAGATGATGGATGCTCTTGGCGAACATTTCTTTTCCTGTCCCGCTTTCCCCCGTGATAAGGACAGTAGCTGCAGTCCGTGCAGCCTTCCTTGCCAGCCGTTTCACTTCCGTAATCCCTTCACTTGTTCCAATAATTTGGTCAAGGGTAACCCGGCTGTCATTTTCCTTTTTCTTTGAGAAAAGGTCGGGCTTAGAATCTTGTTTTTCCTGCAGCTTTTCATAGATTTTATAAACTTCTGTTACTCCCTCAAAAATCAGCATTCCGATGGCCCCGGCAATCCGGCCTTCCTTCCAGAGCGGAATCCGGTGCACCACCATGTCATGCCCCTGGATGTTCTGGAGAACCCCGCGTTCGGCTATCCCGGTCTTTACCGTTTCATGAAGATGCGTGTTATCTATGACTTCAGTGACATGCCTGCCAATGGCATCCTCCCGCTTAATGCCGGTAAAACGGCTATAGGCTTCATTAAATTCCTGCAGAATCCCGTTTTCATCGACAACCGCTATACCCTCATAAGCGCTTTCCAAAATGGCACCAAGTGCACCTTCGGAATTATGCTGCTGCCTTAGCTTATACAGATATTTGGAGAGTCCATCCAGGATATCCCTGGCTGTCAGGATGCCGAGGAGCCTGCCATCTTCACCTGTGACAGGAAGCTGATCATATGGAAGCGACATGATATCGAGGATCGAATCATCCGGCCGGACAGCTGCCTGATTCGATTTTGGGATGCTGCCAATTAAAGCATCTCCTGGTTTGCCCTGGGCAAAGTAGTTAAGCAGCTTCCTGGATGTAATCATTCCTACCAGGCGATTGGTTTCATCTGTGACAGGAAGACATTCCAGATGAAAATCCGCCATCATCTTTGAAGCCGCTGCCAGTGTCTGCCCCGGATGGATGCAAAACGGGCTTGGTGTCATCCAATTTTTCACTTTTAGGTGTTCATCATGAAGCAAGGTCTCTTTTTTATCAGAAATGGATTGAGGCATATGGAACCCCCTGTTAATCTTAATTTTCTAAATTATAACACTTTTAAAGAAGCAGATAGATTCCTATACGATTTGTGAGCATTACTAATAGAAACGGGAAATTTGTAAATAGAGCATTCCGGCACAGCGGGCGCCGCCGGATTTTAATAGAAAGAAAGACAGAGAGCCTAAGCCCCTCTGTCTTTCTGCTGCAATTTAGAAAATTGAGAATAAAATCACCGCTAAAATAACACCAAGGATTGGCACAATCACAGTCAATGCGCCAAATGCCGGATAGGCATCCTTATGGGACTCACCGCATATTGCCCGGATGGTTGTCACAACATAACCGCCATGCGGCAGGGAATCAATGGATCCGGATGATATCGCTACCACACGGTGAAGTTCACTTGCATTGACACCCATATCCAGATAATGCGGCGCCAAAAGCGGCAAGGCAATTGATTGGCCGCCGGAAGCAGAACCTGTCAGACCGGCAATGACAGCTACAGCCAGTGCGCCGCCGATTAAAGGGCTGCCCGGAATATTAGTCATGGCATCAACCGCACTTGCAAAGGCAGGGGTTGCTTTTGCCACACCGCCAAAGCCGACAACGGCTGATGTATTAGCAATGGCAATCAATGCGCCAATGGTTCCTTCGGATACAGCACCCCATACATTCTTGAAATACTTAAGATTAAGAAAATAGGTTGCAAAACAGCCGCTTAATAAGGCAATAATCAAGGCTGACTGTGCTAATGAGTCATGGAAAATAAACGAAATTACAAGGACGACCAAAAGCGGTATCATGCTTAATAATGGGTTGGGCAAGTTTTCACGGATTAGTGCAGAATCTGTTTCTCTTGCCTCAAATTTTTCTCCATTGCGAATCGCCTTGTTAATCATTTTCTTCAGCCACCAGTATCCAAATGCCATCATAAAGACAGCAACAATCAAGCTGACTTCCCAGGCAGCATATGGGGAAGTGCCCAGGAACTCAATCGGTATCCAGTTCTGGATTTCCGGGGAGCCGGCTGATGTCATCGTAAATGTAGTCGAACCGAAGGCAAGAGCTGCCGGAATGAATCTTCTTGGCAGGTTGGCTTCCTTAAATAGGCTCAATGCCATTGGATAGACGGAGAATGCAACAACAAACAGACTTACGCCGCCATAGGTTAAGACCGCACAGGCAATGACAACGGCTAATGCAGCCCGCTTCATGCCAATCTTATCGATAATCCATTTGGAAACACTGTCTGCTGCCCCGCTGTCCTCCATTAGTTTTCCGAAAATGGCCCCGAATAAGAACATCAAATACCAGGATGTAATAAATCCGGCAAATCCGTTCATATAGTTGGTCAGAAAATTGACCTCTCCCTCGCCTGCGAGCTGAGGAAAGATCGGCAATCCACTGAATATTGCAACAATAAAAGCTGAAAGAGGGGCAGCAAGCAGCAGGTTCATCCCTCTCATCGTCAAATAGATGAGGAGCCCGATGCCCCCAAGCAATCCAATCATACTTAGCATAAGATCCTCCTATCAGAAAAGCGTAAGGCGCCCGCCTATCTAGGAACGCAGACTAAAACCGCCACGTCCTGCGGCAACGTCTGCATGACCCGCATCCTCCCAAAAGCTGCCGCTTTCGGTCGTACGATGTTTTTGCTGACGAAGCCTTCCATGTCCTGCGGGCCACAAGCATAAGACAAGCCGGCTGAAAGGTTGTTCTTTAACCTTTTAGACGGATTGGCTTAGACCTGAGAGCCGATGGCGCCTGGAGCTAGACAATTATCGAACTTCTAAGATGTAAAATGGGTACTATTAAAACCCCAGCCTTCTCTCCTTTACTTTCTGTCCGCTACTGATCCTCTTTCCACCAAATGGCCTTTTACTCTTTGGATTTCAGGAGTGTCCGTGTCCCCATTAATATGCTCCAAGAGAAGGTTAATCGAATAATCGACCATTTCGTCGACCGGCTGATGCCAGGTGGTTAATTCATAAGATGACCAATCCGACATTGCCACATTATCAAAGCCTACAACAGATATATCCTCAGGAATTCGGATCCCCTGCTTTTTCAGATAATCCATTGCGCCAAATGCAGATATATCATTTGCACAGAAGATGGCATCTATCTTTTTATCCTGTTCCAGCAGCTTTCGGGCAGCAGCAAATCCCCCTTCATATGAATAAAGACCGTTTTCGGTTAGAAATGAAGAGATGCCGTGTTCTGCCAAAGCTTCCTGGAAGCCATTTTTCCGATCAACTGTTGTGGATGTATTCATCGGTCCGGAGATAAAGGCGAGATTTTCATGTCCTTTTTCTATCAGATAGTGGCCAATCCTTTTCCCGGCAGCAAAGTTATCGCATACAACAGCACTGCTTAAGGAATCGTTCACATATCGGTTAAACAGGACGACCGAGATGCCATTTCGGGTAAACTTCTGTACAGTCGAAGAGGTTAATAGCGCATCTGTGATGATGGCTCCCTCAACGCTGTATTCAATTAAATGGCTCACTTCATCCTCTTGGATCTCGTTATTCTGGGAGTTGATAAACATAACCTTGTACCCTTTTTCGGCAAGCCTGCTGTAAAACTTATCGAGGATTTCCGGATAAAAAGGGTTCTGGATATTCCGCATGACAACTCCAATGATGCGGGACTGATTGGTGATCAGACCCCGGGCAATGGCATTCGGCTGATATCCCAGCTGTTCGGCAGCATCCAGAATCAATTTTTTCTTTTTAGGTGAGATACTTGAATTTTCACTAAAAGCCCGGGATACGCTCGATTGGGAAACGCCTGCCAATCGGGCGACATCCGTGGCTGTCACTTTTTTATTTTTCAACGCATGTTCCTCCTGCCTTGATCTAGACAGAGAAATTATAACAGATTTTGCTTACTTCACGAGGCTGCTGTAGCGCTTCACACGAAGGTCAGCCTGGGCCTGGTGTCCTTTAAAGCCTTCAAGGTCGCATAGGCGGGATGCATATTCACCGATTTTCGCACTCGCTTCCGGAGTTGTTCTCTGGTATGTGCATGTTTTCAGAAATTTGCCTACCCATAGGCCGCCAGTGTAGCGGGCTGCCTTTTTCGTCGGCAGCGTGTGGTTTGTGCCGATTACTTTATCCCCGTATGCCACATTTGTTTCAGGCCCTAGGAATAGTGCACCGTAGTTTGTCATGTTTTCAAGGAAGTAGTTCGGGTCTTCCGTTAGAATTTCCACATGCTCATAAGCCAGTTTATCCGCTTCCACTACAGCTTCCTCCAGGCTGTCTACAAGAATGATAGAACCGTAATCCTTCCATGCCGCGCCTGCTACATCTGCTGTTGGCAGAGTCTCAAGCTGGCGTTCGATTTCTGCCACTGTTTCGTTCGCCAGCTTCTCTGAAGTTGTAATTAGACATGCTGGAGAGTTAGGTCCATGCTCAGCCTGTCCCAATAAATCCGTTGCAATGATTTCTGCATCGGATGTTTCATCCGCAATGACCAGAACCTCAGTCGGGCCTGCAAACAGGTCGATTCCTACTCTTCCGTATAATTGACGCTTCGCTTCCGCTACAAATGCATTTCCAGGTCCAACAAGCATATCAACCGGCTCAATGGTTTCTGTTCCGATTGCCATCGCACCCATCGCCTGGATTCCGCCGAGGATATAAATCTCGTCTGCACCAGCCAGATGCATTGCCGCCACCGTTGCAGAAGGAATTTCTCCTTTAATCGGAGGTGTGCAGGCGATCACGCGCTTAACGCCTGCCACTTTCGCCGTGAGCACACTCATGTGGGAGGAAGCAACCATCGGATAGCGTCCGCCGGGAATATAGCAGCCGACACTGTTTACCGGAATATTTTTGTGTCCAAGGAACACGCCAGGCAAAGTCTCTACTTCAATGTCCTGCAGTGCTGCTTTTTGATGCTGGGCGAAATTGCGGATTTGTTCCTGTGCAAATTTAATGTCATTGATTGTTTGTTCGGGTACAGATGATACGATTTCCTGGATTTGCTCTTCCGTTAATCTGAATTGCTCCGGTGACCATTTATCGAACTGCTCGGAAAGTCTGCGTACCTCTGCATCTCCGTTATCTTCGATTTTTTTTAAAACTTCACTAACCGATTCTCTTACTTTTACATCTGCTTCCTGTACCTCTTGATCGTTTTTACCCTGTTTTAGGAAAGTTGCCATTTTGATATCACTCCTGTTTTTAATTTTGAATACGTATGCAAACATCCGCAAAAATTAAATGGCTGTCCATCCGCCATCTACTTTTATCGTATCGCCTGTAATAAACTTTGATAGATTGGAAGACAGGAATAGGGTGGCTGCGGAAACATCTTCGGGATCTGCAAGTTTTCCAAGCGGGATCCTGCCGTAGACTTCCTTTTCAAATTCCTTATCCTCAAACATCTTTGAAGTCAGCTCTGTTTCGATAAAGGTGGGAGCCACCGCGTTTACATTGATGCCATGTGATGCCCATTCCACCGCAAGTGCTTTCGTCAGCTGCACCATGCCGCCTTTGCTTGCACAATAGGCCGCCCGTTTATAGTAGCCGACAAATGCCATCTGGGAAGCAATGTTGATAATCTTGCCGGATTGATTGGGAATCATATACTCAGCTGCTTTCTGGCTGCAGAAAAACGCTGCCTTCAAATTGGTGTCTAGCGTCAGATCCCAATCCTCTTCCGTCACTTCCATGGCTGGCTTGGCCCGGTTAATTCCGGCGTTATTGATCAGCACATCGATTGAGCCCATATAATCCACAGCTGCTTCTGTCATTCTTTTAATCTCTGAGACATTATTTAAATCAGCGGAAACATAATAGCTATTAGTATTAATTTTTTTCAGCTCATCGGCTGTCTGGCGGAGTGCCTCTTCATCTCTCCCCACAATTACAACCTTCGCTCCGTTTTCAGCAAAGGACATGGCGATATCTCTTCCAATTCCTTTGCTTCCGCCAGTCACGATTACCGACTTATTCTTAAGATCCGGAAAGTATCTCATACCATTTCTCCCTCAGGGATTCCCAGATCCTTCTTTAAGAATCGGATCAGCCCAGCTTCCCTTTTCTGATTGTACTCTTTGGAAAAAGCCTCATCCCACTTGTAGTAGCCTTCACCCGATTTATCGCCGAGCTTCTGTTCTTCTACAAGCTTCTTTAAAATAGGCAAGGATTCCTCCGCACCGGAAAGATGCTGGAACAAATAATCAGAGATAGCCGAGAAAACATCCAGTCCGCCCATATCGGCCGTCATCAAGGGGCCGGAAACCGGCAGCCTTCGTCCAATCCCATAAGTAACGGCATCATCAATATCTTCTTTGCTCGCAATGCCTTCCTCCAGAAGATATTGGGCTTCACGGAATAGTGCATATTGCAGGCGATTGCCGACAAACCCGGGAATCTCTTTTTTTACTTCGATCGGCTTTTTCTTCATCTGCATTAAAAGCTTAAAAGACCTTTCCACTGCTTCATCGCCGGTCTTCTCACCGCGGACAACTTCGACAAGAGGAATCAGATGAGCCGGATTCCAAAAGTGTGTCACTACAGTACGTTCCGGGTGAGCAGTCTCTGAAGCAATATCCGTTGGACTAAGGCCGGAAGTATTGCTTGCGAGAATGACATCAGGAGCACATAGAGCGTCCAGACGTTTAAATAAGTCAATTTTTAATTGAAGATTTTCCGGTACAGCTTCAATTACGAAAGTTGCACCTTGAACTGCTTCTTCAACAGAGACAGTCATTTTAATATTTTCCTGAATGTGGCCAGCTTCCGATTCGGATAAAATACCATTATTGAGCATAACCTCAAGCTTCTTCAGCATGTTGGTCCAGCCCTGTTCCAAGTCGGCATCGCTGATTCCCTGCATTGTCACACTAAATCCGGCCCAAGCCGCATTAAGTGCAATGGAATGGCCCATCGTGCCGCACCCAAGTACAGCTATTCTCTCCAATCGCTCACCAACTTTCTGAAATTTCTAGTTTTTGAATACGTATTCAATATACAATGTAAGCGTTATAATTTCAAGATAAAATTATAAATTGTAAATATTTATTATCTTTCAGATTAGAAATCAATCAAACGTTTGATTGATTTTAAAGGACGTCGCCAGACTGCTTTCGTTCTTTTAATGTAAACAATACTAATAGAATCGGGATACCTGCAAATAGAGAAGCTCATTTTGCAAATAGATTGCTTGACCTGCAATGGCCAAATCCGCAAATAGTCCGTTTCGCACAATAGCCCTTATAAAAAAGACAGAGAGCATAATCTCCCTGTCTTCCCAGATACGGTTATGTATCTAAAAACGTCTTCCCCTTGAGCTGATTCAATGTCAAAACAAAGTCGTGCAGAAGCTTGTAGGAGTTTTCCATATCATCCAGGTCGACTACCTCAATCGGCGTATGTGTATAGCGGGATGGGATGGAGATAACCCCTGCTGTGACGCCTTTATTTGTCATATGTATGGCTCCGGCATCTGTTCCGATTCCCATGAAAACTTCATGCTGATAGGGGATATCTCCTTCTTCGGCTACTTTTTCGAGATGCTGAGTGACAAGCGGGTGGGCAATCAGGGATTTATCAGCGATTTTGATGCAAGGGCCGCTGCCAAGGATTCTCGTGCCTGTCATGAGCACGTCAAATGTGTCGCTGGTTGGCGTTGTATCAAGTGCCAGCGCAAAATCGGGCTCTACAGCTGCAGATACAACGGATGCTCCTCTTAGCCCAACTTCCTCCTGAACCGTAAAGGCACCATATATGTCGCCATGCTGAGCCCCATTTCCTCCAATGTTTTGAAGCAGACGAATCAATAGGGCGCAGCCTGCCCGGTCGTCCAAGGCTTTGCCGGTAACGCGATTATTTCCTATTTTCTTAAATTCGGTGCCATAGCTGATGGGCTGTCCAACCTTGATTCCCATTTCAGCTGCTTCTTCTGCTGTACGGGCTCCGATATCAATATAAAGATCGCGGTGGCTGGAAATGCGCTTTGGATCATCCCATTTCACATAGTGGGCCGAAATAGTTCCGATCACTCCATCGACATTGCCTTTTTCAGAACGGATTTTAACCGGCAATGATAAAAGAATACGGTCATCAAACCCGCCTAATTTTTCAAACCGAATTAACCCATTCTCTTCGATTTTCTTCACGATAAACCCAATCTCATCGGTGTGAGCTGCAATGACTAAAGAAGGAAAATCCGGGTTATTCCCTTTCTTTTTTACAATCAGGTTCCCGACTGAATCGACATGGTATTCATCCACATAATCCTTCACTTCATTTAAAATAAATCTTTGTACATCCTGTTCAAAACCGCTCGGACCTACTATATTGCATAACCCTTTTAATAATTCATACACAGTGAAACCCTCCCTTTGATATGAAAAGAAATCCCCCGCTTTTGCAGGGGTTTCCGGCTGTTAATTAGTCAGGTAAACCTTTGTAAAATCATCATCTTCCATTGGATGTGCAGAGAATCCCTGGACATAGGCTGCCATTGCGATTGGCGGTGTTGTATGTGCGAGCGTCACCCACGGGGCATCTTTATGAAAAATTTCCTGAGCCTCCTGGTAAAGCTTTGCCCGTTCATCCTGGTCAAATGTTACACGTGCATCCTGCAGAAGCTTTGTAAATTCCTCATTTTCATAGAAGGCACGGTTACTGGCAGGTTTCTCCGTATTCGTTGCACTCAGGTTCGGGAACAGGAAGTTATCCGGATCGGCCATTACACCTGTCCAGCCGTATAATCCCATAGGATGTTCCCCGTTTCCGGACTTTTGAAGGTACGTTGCCCATTCATAGGTTACAATTTCAGCTTCGATGCCGACCTTCTTCAAATCTGACTGGATGGCTTCTGCCACCTTCATTGGCTGCGGCATATACGGCCTCGGATTGCTCATCGCCCAAAGCTGAGTTTTAAATCCATCTGGATAACCGGCTTCTGCCAATAGTTTTTTCGCTTCTTCCACATTCAATTTGTAGTCTTCAATGCTGTCATTATAGCCCCATAATACGGATGGGAACGGGTTTTTCGCCACTTCAGCATAGCCGTTGTAAAACGCATCCACAATGGCTTGTTTATCTATGGCCATATTGACTGCCTGGCGGACTTTAACATCATCAAAAGGTGCCATTTGTGTGTTCAGAACCATGTAGCCAATGTTAAAGCTTGGGCGCTTGACAAGACTTAAATTGGAATCAGCTTCAATGGTCGTGGCATCATCCGGATTTAACCCATCAATGATGTCGACTTCACCCGCTTGAAGAGCTGTAAGGCGTGCGGAATTTTCCGGAATAACGCGGAAGATCAGCTCATCCAGGTATGGACCTTCACCTGCATAATTTTCATTTTTCTTCAGCACTATTTTGTCATTGGTTTTCCAGCTGTCAAATACAAATGGGCCGGTTCCCACTGGATTTTGATAGAATTTGTCGCCATGCTTTTCGATCGCAGCCGGACTTGCAATTCCAAACATAGGAATAGCCAAATAGCTGATAAATGGAGCTGTCTTTTCAGTTAACTTAAACTCTACTGTTGATTCATCAACTGCTTTTACATACTCGATTTTATGGTTTGGATCTCCTTTAAACCCTCCATACAAGAAAGGGTAGTACGGAAAATCCCCGTTGTGGTAGGGGTTCTCAGGATCCATCCACCGATCAAAGTTGAACACGACAGCTTCCGCATTAAAATCGGTTCCATCCTGAAACTTGATGCCCTTTTTCAGGTTAATGGTCCAAGTCAGTCCGTCATCAGAGACTTTGTGGGATTCCGCTAATCCGGGCTGGACTTCAAGATTTTCATCATACACAAAAAGTGTTTCAAAAATATTGCTAGTTACACGGATGGATTCGCCATCTGTTACATTGATGGGATCCAATCCAATTGCATCAGCACCGCGGGCATAAATTAAGGAACCGCCCTCTTTTGGATCGCCGCTGCTGCTGCCAGATGCTTCTTCACTGCTGCCTGAACATGCTGAAAGCAGCATCGAAAAAATCAGTAAAATGCTTAATACTAATGAAGACTTCATTCTCATCGTTTTTTCCCCCTTGTAATTTCTATGTAAGCGGAGCTGAAAAGTAAGATAAGGTCATTTTTAGACTTTTCATACTTTTTAATAAAAATCAGTATATCTTAGATTATCGAAATATTCTACTATATTTTTAGAGACGAAATACTTATTTTTGAAAGCTTGTCTTATCAACTTCTCTACTATAAAGATTGTAAGCGATTACAAGTATTTTCAGACTTTCTAATAGTTATTTAGATTACCTTAAACAAAAAAATGGCCCAGTCATCCTGAGCCATCCATGGAAACTAGATTTTATTAGAGATCCATAAAATAGCCCTTATAAGGCTATTTCAATATCCAAGACCAGGCTTCTTCCAGCTGATGGCCTTCAAAGTATTCAACCGTGATCCCCGGCAGGTAGTTCGTGAGCTTTGAAAAAGTGCCAATCCAGTCTTTATCACTTACAACAGCGAATTTATTAAACTGCTTCCATCTTTTTATATCAAACCCCATTCCTTCCGCTGCACCCTGGAAGGTTGTTCCGTCCACATCTGTCATAATGGCCAGGATATTGAATTTCTGGTCTTCTTTAAAATTTTCTCTCACATATTGATCCAGTTTTTCAGCATCCTCCTTGGTTGCATTGCCATTAAAGGCTAAGGCAATGGTAGAAGGAGAGCGGGATTCTATCAATTGAAGCATAAATGATTACCTCCAAATTGTTTTATTGAGGTAAATTCCCGATTAAACGGGCTTCAAAACTAGCGTTGGGGTGTTTTTATTGAAAAATGGTGTGTTATTTGCAGTATTCACAATTGGGGCCTATTCCAGCAAAAATAGAACCAGCCTTCCCGGGCCGGTTCTATACCTTATTTCTTGCTGTAAAATCGGTCCCGGACCTTTTTGAGGCGGGCATGATAGTTTAATATATCGAGTCTTGCTTTCTCTGCTTCCGGTGCGATCGGACGGAGCTTCTCAATTTCCCAATAGTCTATAATGACATCGAGAACCTGATCAAAATATTCGAGCGGGCCGTAATTGGCTTCTTTTGCAATGATCGCCATGCGGTTTTCAAAATCCGGCATGACAGCACCCGGCATTTTAAAGTTCATGATGACGTTCGCGAGATAGTAGCAATAGTTAGGTTCTAATTGCAGGTGGTGTTTTATAACGTCCCTGTAAAAAGTATAATGCAGCGTCTCATCCTTAGCCAATCTTCTCAGCAGGCTGGACAAATCCTTATCATGAGGCCCTGCCACCTTCGCGACATTATAGTAAAACACCATGGTGGCCAGCTCCTGCATGGAGGTATATACCATTGTTTCAAATGGGGTATGGAAATCCGGGTTCCAGCCATTTTCCACTGTTTGCTTGTGAAGCTGGTGAAGCCTTCCCGGATGGACATTCCGGGTGATTAACAGATAGGTTTCAAGCAGGTTGGAGTGCTGATCCTCTTCCGCTGTCCAGGTATGCACAAATTCCTTAATAACACTCAATGACCCTTTAAAGGTCTGGTCCAAATAAGAGGTGAACCATGGAAGATTCACTTCTGTCAGGAGAGCTGTCTCCACTGCTGTAATGACGGGCTCCGGAAGCGTCACCTGGCTCTCATCCCATGGTACTCGCCGGAAATCCATGGCTTTATCCCACGGAAGAAATTCGTGATAGCCCCAATCTATTTTTTCAGCCCGCTTTTTGTGCTCCTCATACAATTCCCTTACCTTCGGCTCCAGACGAAAATCAAGATGATTTGTTAACAAGTGTAGACCCCCATCGCTATTCTATAGCTAACTATTATGACCTGTTACTAAATTTACTATAGCACATTAGTTCTTTAACTAACTAATATAAAAGTCGAATTTTCAGGAAATTGGGACTTTAAACATGCAAATTTCTGCGTCCTTTCGACGTCAATCTCCAGCTGATGACAGCGTTCGTTTCGACATTGGTCGATGTCCTAGTGGGTAGGGTTCACTCTAGCAGCCTGCCGCTATTCTATCTTCAGTTCTGATCTTAGGCTGATACTCATGTGATAAAAAGAGGGAACTCATATAAGTTTGATTTAAAATAAAAAACTTCTGTTAGAGAGCTTAAATCTATTAAAAAGCTAAACTGCCAGCTCAAGCTATTCCAAGAATTAATAAGCTGTTATTGGTGCACAACAAAAAAATCGCTTTGGACCTGCCAAAGCAGTCTCATTTCATATTGTTTCATAAAACATATTAAAAGAACTGTTTTAACTCTAAAACAGTTCTTAAGAATACTTCTTATATAGGAAAAGAAATAAGACAAGGTAGACAAAGGCAGAGTTTTCCACCTTTCTTCCCTTGTCCGTTCCATCCGATTTCATCGGAATTTCCCAAAACCAAGCGTGGATGCTCTTGCAACTAGACGAATATCCAGAGATGGCTCAACCGGCAATGATTGATCATCCTCCATTCCCTCAATTTTACGAATGAGTTTGTTAGTGGATACTGCCCCGATATCATAGATAGGCTGTTCAATTGTACTAATTTCCGGCTCTACCATTTCGGTCAGCTTGATTCCATCAAAGCCGATTATTGCGACTTCCTGTGGAACCTGGTAGCCCATTAGCTTAAGAGCTTTGAGACAGCCGATCGCCATTAAATCATTGCCAAGAAATATCCCGTCAACATCTTTATGCTGGTTCATAAGGACTTGAGTCAGCAGCTTGCCGCTTTCTAATGTAAAGTCTCCTTCGCAGACGATAACTGCATCCTCTGGAGATTCTTTTCCATTCCTCTCGGCCCAATCAGTAACTGACTCCACATATCCCCGTTTCCGTTCCGATGATGGAGGGAATGACTTCGGTCCGCTGATATGGGCGATCTTCTTGCAGCCTGCCTCAATCAGGTGCTCAACAGCCAGCCTGGCCCCTTTATAGTTATCTAATCCAATCGAGTCACAGGTGTTATCTTCGGCTGCACGGTCAATTCTTACAAACGGTATTTTTGAGTTTTCAATAGCCTTCACGACTTTTTCGCTCATTTCGAACGATGCCAGGATAAAGCCATCGACATATCGGTTTTGAAGCTGTGTCCAAAAATGATTATCTTCCATATCCCCGTCCTGGGTATTGACCAGGATGATGCTGTACCCTTTTGATTTCGCCACTTCTTCAATTGCCACGACAAGCTCTGGAAAAAACGGGTTTGTAATATCAGGGATAATCAGGGCAATCGTCCGGGTTTTCTTTTTCGCTAAGCCTCTCGCGATTTCATTTGGATGATAGTTTAAGCGCTCCATCACATCGCGAATTTTAAGCTCCGATTTTTGGCTGATATATCCTTTATTGTTTAAATACCTGGACACTGTCGCTACGGATACGCCTGCCTCCTTTGCAACATCCCGAATGGTAATTTGTTTTTCTCTCACGCAAAATTCTCCTTCGAAAGGATTCTTGTGCTCTAACCTATTTATTCATTTCTTTTACATGGAAACTTCGCACTGTTGTTTCCCCTTTTTCCAGCAGGCCAAATCCTGCCATTCCATATTCATTTCCCAATCCATCGAAATCCAGAACCCGTTCTCCATTGATTTCTATCTGAACAGCAGTTCCTTTGCTGATGGCCTTAACGTTGTATATAGCTTCATGATTCCATTCATATGAAATTGTCTTTAAGCGCTTAAATCCAAAGTTATTTTCAATTAATGAAACCTGATTGTCACCATCGAATCCTGCCCAATAATAGCGTTCGGTTCCAATTGCCCGAAGAATGACCCCGTGGCTTTTTCCGGAAACAGGCTGAAAACTTATATCCAGTTCAAGGTCACGGCCATAATAGTTCCCTGTAAAGGAAGAAGTATCTTCTTCACCTGCAGCAGCTTTCATAAAACCATTTTCCAGCGTCCATTCGCCACGGTGATGAGCAAATGGTGTTACACATTTGAATTCCATGGCTTGTTTGGCAAAATCAATGGAGTAATCTGCATTGCCAAAGATCCGGAACTCGCCGATATAAAACTTTCCAAATGAACGGTTATCTGGAGGTGATGGACTCTCAACAATAAAGCCCACCTCATCAATCAATGCTCCATCAGTCTCCGGGATCACAAATTCAATATCAAGCCACTGCTGATGGTTTAATGTGATGGAGTCCAGCTTCACATCACTCTTTGTGTAACTATTGCGGACATAAGGAGTCAAATAAACATCCGCCCCACCTTGCCATTTATCCATATACACCTTTGCCGAAACCTTTTGTCCACTGTATGCAGAAGGTGCAAAGGTCGGCTTATATTTCTCATCATTAAAATCTTCACGGCGATAGAACGGCTTGTAAAATATTTTACTTGAATCCCCTTCTATAAATCTGTCAAACAGAACAGACAATGAGCCCCGGCGTTCCTCAATGCCTAGATCATTGCATGGGGTCAATAATGTCTTAAAAGCATTATTCGTCTTAAAGCCGTGGGTTGATCCCGGCAAGGTGAAATCCAGGTAAACTTCCCCGTTTCGGATGCTTTCCACTAATCTCTGTGGAGCTTCCAGCCCATTCACCTGATAGCCCAGAACGGCAAGCTCTTTACAGAAGGTCGGGATATCCAGCACATTCAAATAGCCTGACACGCTGGATGTCGCAATCATATCGTTGATTGGCTTTCGATAATGACCTGGAATTGCATCAAGGCCGGCAAAAACTCCTGCGATAGTTCCTACATTTCCTGCATTACAATCCGTATCCCAGCTGCACATCGTAGCTATTTCAACAGTCCGTGCTAAATCCCCTTTTCCATACATGAGGGCCAGGGCACATACGCCGGCATTTGGGATGATATGGCATACTCCCGTGTACTTATCATAGCCCCACTCATTTTCTAAATACTGACGGCACTTCCGGAAATCCTCTTCTTCCGGATGCTCCTGATAAAAATCAATCACATCTTTCACGACAGCATAATAGGTGGAATCTTTTGGAATTACGGATAATCCTGCTTCGATAATAACATCCATGCTTTCAGCTGAAAAGGCTCTCGAAATACACGCTGCCATAAAGCGCGCCCCATATAGCCCATTTTTATCATGAGATACACTTGCCGCTATCCCAGCATAATCGGCTGCCTTTTGAATATTATCAGGAAAAAGCAATCCCCATGTATCGATAAAGATTTGTCCGCCAATCTGCTCAGCCATAATGATGCCATTGACTTCAGCCGAACCAGACTTTGGGGCAGGGATGCCTTTTTTAAGGTTTAAATAGGCCGTATGCTCTGTGCTGATTTGGTCTCCGCCCCACCAAAACATACCGATTCCTTCCCGCGAATAGTTCAGCCAGGCTCTTGCAACATCCTGCGGTGTCAGTTCCCGCCCCCGTGCGTCATCTATTAATGCCCGGATAAAATAAACCGGACCATTGGCATCATCGTCAGCAGAAAAGGTTTTATAATCCTTCACATACCCCCGGATATCGCCATGAATTTCCTGGATTTTTTCATATGACCATTCATTTGGCTCCAGTGGTGCCCCGAGCCGGATTCCAATATTCATTCCGAGGAAGCCGGCATAGACTCTCTCTACATAGTTTTCAGGCAACAAATTACTCAACTCCCCATCCCCAAAGTGTTTTAAAGAAGGTTTTTTCTTTTTTCATTCAGCTGCAGGTCCTGCTCAATAATCAGCTTAGCAGTTTCTGAGAATTGGTCTGCTGTCTCGAGTAAATTCATTTTGTTCGTTTCCTGTAAAAGCTCAACATCTTCAGAACGAATAACACGTTCTCCGTACATTGCACCTAAAATAACACCGGCCATTACCCCGATGGAATCTGTATCACGGCCAGAGTTTATGCCATCTAATATAGTTCCATAGTAATCCCCATCATTTAACACCATGAACGCTAACGCCATTGGCAGCTCTTCAATGGAGAAAAGCCTGCTTGGTGTATAGTGATTGGAAGGTACACCAACCTTCTCCATTTTGCGGTGAACATCGTCTTTCATTGGCGAGTATGGTTCTATCACATTTTGGAATGTAGAAATAACCGTATCCATATCTGCACCTTCCGAATGCAATTTCCTGGCAGCTGCAGTTAAATCACGGATTGCATTCTTTGTTCCATCCTTAGCAAAATAAAGGGCTGTCTCCACAATTTCATCTACTGTCACATTTTCTTCAAAAGCC
Source organism: Cytobacillus sp. GQ23 (assembly GCF_059758675.1). Classification (NCBI taxonomy): domain Bacteria; kingdom Bacillati; phylum Bacillota; class Bacilli; order Caryophanales; family Bacillaceae; genus Cytobacillus; species Cytobacillus sp. GQ23. Next base: position 83,165 of record NZ_JCAXER010000012.1, on the reverse strand, counting down.
TTTGCCACACAGGCTGCCAGCACCCCAGCAGCTTCCAGGCCGTAGCTGCTTTGATGTCCCATTGCAAACAAAATCGCTTCATCATAGGCAGCCTTCGGATTTCCGGCATTGACGATTCCAACTGGCGCGATATACATCGCAGCCCCGCAGTTGATCATATTGCCAATTCCACCTTCACGCGGCTCACAATTGGCTAATACATGACGCATGAAAATATATTTTTCCGGGTAGAAGAGACGATCAATAATGAGCGCTTCTCTTCCAAACTCAGGGATATACGTTTTGTTAAAAGCGATTTCCTTCACAAATTCGTTTCCCATATCATAGGCATCTATATGTCTTTTTTCTTTGTTATAGACGTTTATGAGAGCAACAGTCATTAGGGTGTCGTCTGTAACTGTACCGTTGCCCCTTCTTCTGCCCAGATTTAAGTCAGCCGGGTAATCTTCCTTGTACCATCTGGTACGGAGCGACTCAACCCTCTTATACATTTTTTTAATCTCTTCATAGCTTAATTTTTCAACAGGTGCTCCCATCGCATCCCCAAGTGCAGTGGATAGCACAATACCTCTTACACGTTCTTTAAAAGTAACCATATGAAGACTCCTTTTTTACTGTTGTGTTTACTCTTTTCCACCTAGAGAGTAATAATCAGTCTTTGACTCCACCCTCAAAAGCACCCTTTGCATAATACTTTAATATCAACGGATAAATGAGCAGCAAAGGCACAACCGAGATGATGATCGTTCCTGCCTGCAGAGAAGCGAAATCAAGCGTTGCTATCTGATCATAGGATAGGAAGTTTTGCGCTCCCAGCAGTGATGTATTATCACGTTCTACTACAAATTGCCGAAGTACAAGCTGCAGTGGCCATTTGCCTGTGTCCGTTAAGTAGATTGTCGCCCGGAAGTATTCATTCCAGTGGTAAACTCCATAAAACAGACCCATTGTTGCCAAAGCCGGCTTCGATAAAGGCAGCATGATTTTTGTAAAGATACGGAAGTGCCCGGCCCCATCCATACGCGCTGCTTCCAGAATACTCTCAGGAACATCCTCAAAAAATCTCATCATAATAAACAAGTAAAATATATTGATTGTCTTATAAAGAATGAGAGAAGCGTAAGTATCCAGCAATCCAAGATTTTTCACCAGTAAGTATTCCGGTATTAATCCTGGTTCAAATACCATGATGACAATCAGGAAGATCATGACAAGATTGCGGCCGGGAAACTTCGTTCTTGCCAGCACATAGGCTGTCATTGCAGTAAGCAGCAGATTCAAGGCTGTACCCACAACGGTTATAAATAAGGTGTTAAAAATACTTTTTAAAATTAGCGGGTTTGATAATAAAATTTTATAGTTAATGAGTGAAAATCCTTCAGGAATGATACCCAGGCCGCTTAGTTTATGGACTTTGAGAGGATCTGATAACGACATTGCCAGCAAGTGAAGAAGCGGAACTAGCACAGTTAAAGAAACTAAAAGCAAAATGCTGTAAATAATAATGGTTGATACACTCAATTTTTTTAATTTATTCATCATCGTTCCACCTCCTACCAAACACCTTTACCAGAAATTCTTTTTGAGATAAAGTGTGTGCTTAAAATTAAGATAACCCCAATTACACCCTTGAAAAGGCTCGCTGCCGTTGCATAAGCATATTGGCCATTTAAGAGACCGATTCGATATACATAAGTGTCTAAAATATCAATCACGCTGATGACAGACGAATTCATCATATTAAATACCTGATCAAAACCGGCATTCATGAAGAATCCCAGATTTAGAATAAAGACTGTCATGATTGTTGAAGTTAAGGAAGGCAATGTGATGTATCTCATTTGCTGTATTTTAGATGCTCCGTCAATTTTGGCAGCTTCATAGAGAGACGGGCTTATTTTCAGAATGGCAGCCAAGTAAATTATGGAGTCCCACCCTGCACTGCGCCAAATTTCCTGGAATACCAATACCCAGCGGATATGGTCTTTACTTGTCATGAAATCAAGCGAAGGCATATTGAAAAAGCTGCGAATTACGTTTACTCCGCCAACTTCCGGATTTAGAAATGCAATCCAGATTCCTGCAATCACGACCCATGATAAAAAGTGAGGAAGGTAAACAATGGACTGAACATATTTTCTAAATTTGCCGACTCTGACTTCGTTGATCAATAAAGATAAGATAATCGGAATCGGAAAGAAGAATACAATCTTCATCACACTAATAATAATGGTGTTTTGTAATACATCCAAAAAGGCTGGGGAGCTGAATAGAATCTTAAAATGCTTCATCCCGACCCAAACATTATCACCGATAATCCGGTAATCCTGAAATGCCAGCTTCATTCCAATTAACGGAACGACGTGGAAGATCGAAAAATAAAGAAGGGCTGGAAAAAGCATAAGATATAGGACCCAGCTTGATTTAATTTGCTTCAGTATGCCCTTTTTCATCTTTGTACTCCTTTTCCTTTACAAATTGAGTCACTTCATTTCGCTTTGGCATTCCCGTTTGTGCACCCTTTTTAGTAACCGATAGTCCAGCAGCTATGTTGCCAAATCGTATGCTGTCTTCGAGGCTGTTCCCTTCAGCAATGGCTACAGCGAAAGCGCCTGAAAAGGTATCACCGGCTCCCGTTGTGTCAACCGGAATCACCTTAATGGACGGAACTAATCTGATCTCTGCTCCATCAAAGAAACGAACTCCCTCTGACCCGCACGTAATGATTAGTTTATTGGGATGCTTTCTAAGGAGCTCTTCCATTGAATCATCGGTGTTAAACACTAGCTTGTATTCGTGTTCATTCGGTGTAATATAGGTAACCTTGTTAATAAGCCCTGGGCTGAGTGTTTGTGCCGGGGCCGGATTGATAATAATCGTTTTTCCTCTTTCATAAAGGAGCGGAACCAAATACTCTATCATGTCTAACGGTGTCTCGAGCTGAAATACAATCACATCGCAGTTCAGAAGCTCTGATACAGAATTTTTTACATAGTCAACATTGGTCTGTGTATTGGCACCAGGTACCACAATTATGCGATTTTCACTTTGACAAAGCTCAATAAACGCTGCTCCTGTAGGCAATCCTTTTACAGATTGAAGATTTACCAGATTGATATTCTCATTCTCCAGCTTTTTGATAATGAAATCACTATTCTCATCATCACCAACCGATCCGAATAAGGACACATTTCCGCCAAGACGGGCTGCTGCCACAGCTTGATTGGCCCCCTTGCCGCCAATGGATAAAAAGAAATTCTCACCCAGGACGGTTTCTCCTAATTTAGGCAGTATCTCGCTTTCAATAAAATAATCCATATTGATGCTTCCAACAACGGCTATTCTCTGCATGTTCATCATCCTAATCAATCAGTATATTCATTAACGGTGCATGCTGCTGTGCGCCATAAACATCCCTGTCTCCAACTGTTCCAGATGAGATATCTCTTAGAATTGTAATCTTAATTCCAAGTGCCTGATCGTAGAAAACGAGATGATCTATCTGGTCGCAAGTAAGGTTATATAAGTCACAAATGGTTTGTTTATTGATTTTCCCCGAGTCCTTGACTCGCTCATAAATTTCCTTAGAATCAAATAAAATATCGAATGTCAGCTCGAATGGTCCTGCATTTTTACTTCGTAAGACTTTAGCTAGATCAAATAAAGCGGCCATGTTTTCATCCCCTTACAAATACTCAATGACAAATGGACTTTCAGTGATTTCCATTAGGTGATAGAGAGAAAACTCATACACAGGTCCAAACTCTACATCACTTGGAGCAAATGGAAAGGCTAAATTACCGGCTGTTGATTTCCGATTTTCATACCCGTAATGAAGAAATGTAGATCTCACACTCGAGCAGATACTGTTTGAAAGTTCTTGTGTTTTGGCTACCACTTCAAACATGACGCCAATCTCATGTCCGTGGAAAGGTGCACTTTCTCTTGAACCGAGCACTCCATTTTTCCCATAATTATAGAAGTTGATAGAATAATCTTCTTCCGGGATATCCTCGTAATATTCTCTAACCTGCTCTATCACAAGCTCCTCGATTCCTTCGATATTTTCTACTAAAATCGGGTCACGGACACCAGCGATAACAAAGGTTCTGTATGCAACCTTTCTCGCACCTTCCAGCTTGATGCAATACTGATCATTTTTTTGCAGTTTACTATTTTTCACCTCGACAACACCGTCGCTCACTTGGGTAAACTCGCATTGGCTAAGATCAAGGATGATGCCTGGCCCATGTAAAATAAATGGATGTTCTTTTTCATAAAAGGTATGGGCACTTACACTAATCGGCGAGCATTTACGCATAGGGTTCAGGGACTGAACTGTGAAGGAATCTTCCTTTAGTGTCCCAACGATACAATCCTTTGTTGTCCCTGGTTCTGCACATAGTGCACCACATTCCAGAATCTTTCCAAGATGGTAAGCGAGACCTGGATCTTTGCCGCGGTATATTCCAACTGCTGCAAAGGGTGACGGGTCATATGCCCTTCCACAGACAATAATGTCAGCTCCGTTTTCGAGAGCTTCCAAAATAGGCTCATGCCCCATCTGTGCAACAATGTTGCTGGTCTCTAGAATGATTTCATCTGTAAGTGTCGGAATGTTAGGCGTGAGAGGATTAATTCGGCCCTCATGGTTTGCTTTCATAATTTCTTCCTGTGTAAAATCTGCCCAAATCATGGCCATTTTAGCTGTTAAGCTGCGTTCTTCCAGAACTTCCTTAATAATATCCAATGTCCACTCCATATGCGGCTTGGCACCAGCTCCGCCAGCGGATCCGATCACAATCGGAATCCCCCGTGGAACTCCATTTTTAATGATGATATCCAAATCTTTTTTGGTTGCCCGGCGGCTCACAATCGCCACACCCGCACCGAGTTTATGCGGACCGGCATCAGTCGAACCGGCATCTACTACAATTCCATCAACCTTTTGCCCGTTCTCAAAAGCCCTGTTAAATGACTCCTCCGGAAATCCATATCCTAATATTCCGCACGGTGAAACAATACGTACATCACTGCTAGTCATAGTATTAACCTCTTTTTTAACTGGTTTTTTGTCTGTTAAACACTTTGATGTGTAACCGGTTACATATTGTCTTAAAAAAAGGGGTTATCAAACCCAGAGAATGTGTAACCGGTTACACATTTATATATTTATGGTACCTTCCAACAGCCATTCCTGTCAACCTATTATTATCGTAATGTTCACACTTTTATTAAGATAAGATGCACGATTACATATTCAACCTTTCAGTATATCGTGCATCTACATTATACTTCAGTCCTTTTAATAGCTGGCCAATTTAGCAGCAACACTCTTTAGGGATGTCCCTTGTAAACTGGGAATACAAATTCCTTTAATTTTGTCTAATGCTTCTTTCCAGGTTTCCGGGACCGCATTTGCCCCCTCTGAAGCTCCAGCTAGGGCACCAACCATTGCAGGCATACTATCTGATTGCTTCGGCAGTAAGGATGCCAGCTGAATTCCTTTTTGCAGATTTCCTTCTGTACTTAGGAAAATGGCGTAAGCAACTGAGAGTGTCTCAGGAGCAATATTGGCATAGTTATAGACAGCATTGACCACTCGTTTTTGCCATAGAGGTATAGCTGCAAATCCGTCCCCATTTGTTTCATCTAATACATTTAGGGCAAGCTCCATTTTTCTTTGAATCCAGGTATTTTCCGGTACGTATTTTAATCCTTCTTCTACTGCCAACTGCGGAGAAGCGCCTGATAGGGCTGCAGCTATGCTGGCTGCCATAGCCTGTGCTGCATAGATGCCATCTTCAGCATTTGTGATAGAAGCCATTTTCTGTGCAATATTTGCAGCTTTTTCAGGCTGATCTTTAAAAATAAGACCGATTGGAACCGCACGCGAAACAGCACCATCATCATAGTGATGAGGATTATCATTGCCAGATGCCGGTGGAAGGATTCCTTTTTTAATGTTTTCAATAGAGGCTCTCTCACTTACGCCGCTCCATATTTCCTGTTCAGCTCCAACTATATATTGCATCCAGCCATGAAGTAATTTTTCTTCTGTTACTTCATTTCCGCAATCCAGAAGGATTTGGGCTGCCATGACCGCAAATTCTGTATCATCCGTTCCGCACAGATCTAAAATTTCCTCGCTCAGAGCATGTGTGAAGGGCAGTGAAATTTTATTAATCCGATGCTGGTCGGTAATTTGACTAAAGCTCCATAAACGCTTTCTTCGCTTAGGAGGAAGTACGAGCGATCTATGATACATCGCAGCAAAGCCTGTCGAGTCACCCATTGCCATACCAAGAAGAGAACCGTAAATTTTATCATAGGACATTACTCTTTTCCTCCTATTAATACATTTGTTAAATCTTTGGCAATATCTCGAACGTCTATTCCCTTCATGGCCAGAACACATCGTCCGCGGATAATATTAATTCTGTCCTGCCAAGCCTTTGGCACAGCATCGGCGCCATGTAACGCTCCTGCCATGGCGCCATTCATAGCCGCTATTGTGTCAGAATCTCTTCCGATATTGACTCCGCCCAGGACAGAAGGAATATATTCACCCTTTGCTGCGGCAAACAATCCATAAGCGAGCGGAATAGCTTCCGGTCCCATATCAGCCCAAGGATAGTAAAAAACCGAGATCTTATTATAGAGCTCTTCCATAGCATCTTGAACATCGTTATACTTTAAGCCAATTTCTACAGCCTCGTCGATTTTCCGATGGGTCCAGGAATCCTTAGGTATATAATTCATTCCTGTTTCAATTACTTTTTGCCAATCCTTTCCCGTCATGGCGTAAGCAACACTTGCGGCCACAGCTTGACCGCAATATACTCCATCCCGGTCGTGGCTTACTCTGGCTTCAATCTCAGCCAGCCTGGCTGCTTCCTCCGGATTTCCGGCACAAAAAATGCCAATTGGAGAAATTCTCATGGCTACTCCGTCACTCCACATTTGATGGTTATCAACCCCAGCTGCAGGAACGGCAAGCCCTTTTCGCAGATTAAAGATCGCCTCAACTTCACTAAAGCCGCCGCCTTTAAAGCCGCCTTCCTGGGAGACAAGATAGCGTGTCCATTCTCTTGTCATATCCTCATAGTTTAGTTTGCTGCCATATTTTAAGATGATTTTTGCAGTCAGCATTGTATATTCGGTATCATCTGTTCCCACTGGATCATCATTGACAAAATCAGTAACCCAGCCGTATTTTTCCTTTATCTCTTCCAAAGCCAGGCCTTCGGTCGGAGCTCCCAGCGCGTCACCGACTGATAATCCTATTAAACAGCCATAAACCTTCTTATACCATTGTTCAAATTTCAAATGAGGCCCCCCTTTGTCAAAGTTTGCTAAAAAAATAGCGGAGATCGGAGTCTCCACTATTTTTTTAGGATTATTTTAAATGTTTATTTGCCAGTTCTGTAATCTCTTTTCCGCCTGCTTTGTTCCACTCTTTCACGAATTTTTCGAAATCAGAGATTGGACGTTTGCCAGTAATGATGTCCGTTGTATATTCCAAATATAGATTTTGCATAGCATCCCAATTAGCAACGTATTCTTCCGGGATAATGAAGCTATTATCCTCTTCATAAAACTCTTCTGCTGATTGAAGTGATTTTTCTGCGGATTCACTTAATAATGGTGTTGCTTCATCTACTGGAGTAGCTGGTGTATAATCAGCCGGCTCCCAGAATCTTGCGAACCATTCACTGTAATATTTATCAGTAAGCTGAAGCTTTCCATCCGCTTCTTTATAGTGCTCGCCTTCAAATCCAAATCGGTCAATCATTTGTCCCTCAGGGCTTGCCATATAATCCAGAATCTTAAACACAAGGTCTTTATTCTCAGAATTTGCAGAGATGGCAATACCTCTTGATTCTTTCGTAACATCTGTAGCACCAAAGCCTTGATACTCACCCTTTGCAGGCGGCAGTGTGACTAATGACGCTTCTTCTCCGCTCACTTGAACCATTTTGCCTTCATAAATATCAATTACTTTTCCAGCTGTACCAGGGATAATCGCTGCATCTCCATCAAAAAATGCTTTTTCCTTTGTATCCCATTGCTTTGTTAAATATTGAGGGTCCAATAGACCTTCTTTATATAACTTGTTATAGAACTCCAGCTTTTCTTTTTGCTGCTTTGAAACTCTAGAGAATTCATAAGATCCATCTTCTTTTTGCAGCCATGTCTTATTGATCCCAAAAGCCATATCAAACATATAGTCGATTTCTGCTATGTCGCCGGCAACCGTAATGGCATATTTCGGTTTATCACTGCCAGGCTTCTTGTCAACTAACTCTTTAAAAAATGCATAATAATTGTCCACAGTTGGATTTTCCATTAGTGCTTTAGAAGTCTCCATTTTGTTAAACCAGTCTCCTCTAATGACAGGAACTTTAGGAGCAAGCGGTTTAATCCAAAGCAGGTATGGATAATTTTCCAACCTCTTTTCGTTAAATGGCTGGATAATATCTTTTAGGTATTTTGATTCCTTGATGTATGGTCTTAAATCTTCTAACAAGCCTTGATCAGCCATGGCTTGATCTCCGCCTTGAAAGTAAATCATGTCAGGTATATCTCCGCTGTTGAGCAGCAAGTTTAACTTCTCAGCATAATTACCTTGCGGGAGGTCGACTAATTCAAAATTCACTTTAATATTTTCATCTTCAAGGAGACCCTTTTCAATCGCATCATAATACTTTTCTGATACAGGGTTAGAGCTGTTATCATCCTTCATTACAACACGGATTGTTGTACTCCCATCTTTATCTTTTTTACCTCCCTTACCTGCATCTTCTTTGTTCGTACAAGCTGCCAGTAAACCCAAAACCAAAATGAGGCTTAGCATGGCAATAAAAGATTTTCTCATCACTTTTCCCCCTTGAAAATTTTTCATATTCTAATTTGAATCGACTTACTCCCCCATAAGCAATCATCCTATTAGGAGTTTGATAGAGTAAAAATCCAGCTAGTATTCCACAAGATGTAACCGGTTACACATTTAGCTATAAAAAAGCTATTGCTTACAATCACCAATCAGATGAAATTGTTAAAACATTCATATCCCACTGTGTAACCGGTTACATATTATATTCCCTTTTAGGATAATTGAAAGTGGTTTTAAAGTCAACTACAAAATATTCAAACTATTTCGTGCCAATTAGAGCCAATCTTATTGAGATCCTTTTGATTTTGGCAAATGCCGAATTTAAGCTTGTGGACTACTGAATTTCTTGTATTTTGCTCCTGGTCTATAAATTCAATCAAACGTTTGATTGAATTTACGTTTTTTTCTTATTTCCCTTTTACGGGAAAATCAAAGTCCCCCATAATCCCAAAGAATAGGGGGAACCTTGCTGAGAATCAGTTATTTTTGATTTACGCGTTCTCTTGATTTCATTTAAGTCAAAACCTTAACTCATAAACCTTCCGCGGCCGCCCGCGCTGCCCAGGCTGTTCTTCACCCGTTACTTTTGCGAGACCGAGGCGCTCGAGCTCCGCCATAATTCTTCTCGAGTTGCGCTCAGTATTTTTGAGCCACCTGGAAACTTCCTGCGCAGTAACAATCTTCTTTTTGTAATGCCTTGAGAGGTAATCAATTTTGGATACGATTGCCGGATTGATTTTCGCTTCCTTAAATCGTTCTTCCCATTCCTCTCCCCATATTCGCTGCTGATAGGCAATCGCCTCTTTGCCGCTTTCTGAAAGGTGTTCCTTTATTTGCTTATTTTCATCAATGCTTATTACAGGGGAGGCCTTTTGGTCCCGTGCATATTGAAGGGCCAGCCTGACATTCTGCTCTGCATCATATGCCGTCAGTCCATAACCCACACCGATTCTTACCTTCAGCTTGCTGTGGGATTTCGCTTCTTCTATAAGAGAATACATGGAATCCTCCTGAAAGTGCATGTCCATTTCACCACGGGTTGTATAGATAAAAAATAGGCCATCCCCGATCTGCACAAACGAGCCCTGGACCTTCTCGGCATAATCAAGCAGGACCTGCTTCATTTCCAGCTCATGCCGCTTCATTTCATAGGTAAAATGCTGCTCATCCAGTGAATTTGCAGAATGAACGACTTCCATGCCCATAATCGCTATCTGCGAGCGCTTATACCAATTGGACTGGCCTCTTTCCCTTAAATAGCGGAGCACCAGTTTGATTGCGACAGGAGACTGCACCACCCGGTAACAGGGGATCCCCAGCGCCCTGAGCCGATCATGGACTTCCTGAACACATGTTAAGGCGACCTCCGTTTTTCCTTCCTCATAAAGCTTTTGATGAAAACGGATGATTTCCTCTGCCGGCTCGTATTCATGATAGGAAAAAGTATGAATGTTCAAATCTCCTAAAAAGTATGTGTTCTTAAGTATATCTAACTCGGATTCCTGAATGGTGTCCAAGCTTGCCTGCTGAAATCCGCCCTCCCTGATATGAGCTTCAAGGAGTGTGCCCAGAAGGCTGGAGCCATACAGAGGGGGAAATTGGGCATTTTCTTCCCCAATCAGCCCTTTAGAACGTGCGTAATAATAAGGGGCCTGTCCGGAGAAAAACCATAAATCGATTTCCGCCTTATGGTCCCTGATGATGTTTTCTGTTTCTTTTGTTTCCTTATAAACATATGGAGTCATTTCAAGCTCGCTGTATTCACGCGACAAGGCAAGAATGTGTCCAACGGAGTCTTCCGGCCCCACTACCCCAACGCGAATCTTCATTACTTTCCACCTGCTTCTATCTTTATCTGCTTGTTTCCATTTTTAAATAATGGGCCAAAATCTTTGTACCCATTTCCAGATCTTCAATCGCTGCAAATTCCTCAGGATGATGGCTGAGGCCATTTTTGCATGGTATGAATAAAAGCCCTGAAGGCCATTTGGCCGCCATATTCATGACATCATGGCCTGCTCCGCTTTCAAGCACCAATGCTTTATATCCTAACGATTCGCCTGAATGCTGCAATCTCCGCATCACTGCCTCATCCAGCTGAATGGATGGATTATGAACAAGCGTTTTTACTTCTATTTTAACACCAAAGGATTCTGAAAGCTGATCACATTTCTCACGGATAAGCTTCTCCATTTCTTTTTTCAGTGAATCGTCCACACTGCGGATATCGATTCCAAGCTCAACCGTTCCTGGAATCACATTCATGGAGTTAGGCTTTAGTTCAAAGGTGCTTGCAGTTGCCACAATCGGCACGGAACTTGAATCCGATAAAGCAAGAGCTTTCTCGGATATAAACGAAACGAGAGGTGCCGCCGCGACAAAGGCATCCTTTCGTTTGCCCATCGGGGTCGTCCCTGTGTGCCCCATTTGACCATTGATAATGACCTTTAAGCGAATTGGACAGGCAACTGCCGTAACTGCTCCAAAGTCTGCACCAGCATCCTCCACCCTCGTTCCCTGCTCAATGTGAAGCTCAATAAAACTTTTTAAATCAGATTCAGTCCGTTCAGCTGCGTCTATGACATTCCATGAAAGCCCTATGTACTCGATTGCCTGGCGGATGGTAATACCATTCTCATCTGATACATCTTCCACTTCTTTTTTATTAAGAAGTCCGCTCATAGCCTTGCTGCCGATGGTGGATACGCCGAAGCGGGCTGATTCTTCAGAAGCAAAGCAAATGACCTCTATTGGGGCAGCAGGCTGAAACCCTTCATCCTTTAAAGACTTCACGGCTGCCAGACCGCAAAGGACACCAGCCACTCCATCATATCCCCCTCCGCCTTTCACCGTATCCACATGAGAGCCTACAGCAACTGCAGGTGAAGAATCTTCGGTTTCCCAGCGGGCAATCGCATTTCCCGCTTCATCTCTTCGAACCTTGAGCCCCATATCCTCTGCAAGGGAAACAAATACATCAATGGACATCCATTCTTCTTCCGTGTAGCCTAGTCTGCAGAACCCATCAGTCTGGTTCATGCTGTCAGTTAAGTTCAATGCTTTCAGGTGCTTATCCAGCCATTCTTTCATTTTCCTTACTCCTCCTCGAATATCATGAAGAAAATGAGGCAGATTGCTCTGCCTCATCAGTCCCTTAATGTAATTTTTTTAAAGCTTCAAACAGCAGCTTGACGGCATTCAACATCGTGTCTTCCTTAATATCAAACTTTTCATTATGATGGCCAGCTGCCAGTTCTGTCCCGAAAATGCAGTAAGTGGCCTGCCCTCCAGATTGCTGAACACGCTCTATAAAAAAGGTTGCGTCCTCAGAGCCTGCCGGTGAACCGTCTTCAAGAATGCTTTCTTTTAAATAGTCAGCTTCTTGTGCACATGAATGCAGGACACTGGCCAGCTCTTTTGATCCTTGAGCGCTAATGGCTTCGCCCACAGTCTGAATCTCGTACACTACTCCATACATTTGGGCAGATCCTGCGATAACAGCTTCAGCCTGGGCTTTGACATATTCGTTAATTTTTGTCGTTTCCCCGCGTGTTTCAATTTTCAGCACCGCTTTATCTGCGATAATATTGCGGCCTGAGCCTGCATGCAATTCACCCACATTAATGCGGGTTGCCCCTTCTGAATGGCGCGGAATAGCATAAATATTTAAAGCGGCAGAAGCAGCTGCCAGCAGGGCATTTTTCCCTTCTTCCGGATTTCCGCCTGCGTGGGATGAAACTCCTTTAAACGTTACATCAAGCTTTGACGTGGCTAAAAATCCGTTTTTTGATGCCACAAACTGCCCATCTGGAACTCCTGTGCCGACATGTGAGGCAATTAAATAATCCACATCATCAACAACTCCTGCTTCGGCCATTGAACGAGCCCCGCGGGTGCCTTCCTCGGCGGGCTGAAAAATCAGTTTGATTTTCCCCTTTAGGCTCTCTTTATGTTCAGCAATTAAGCTTGCCAGCCCAAGCCCGATCGCTGTATGGGCATCATGTCCACAGGCGTGCATGGTGTTTGGAACTGAAGAGCTGAATCCTTCTTTTTGAGGAAAATGGCTGTCTTCCTCTGATTCAAGGATCGGCAATGCATCCATATCCACACGGAAGGCGATGGTCGGGCCTTCCTTTTTCGTATCCATCGTCGCGACAATACCGGTGTATCCCTCTTTGAAGGGTTCAATATACTCTTTTTTTGCCCCATTTTCAAGAGCCCATTGGTAGTGTGCTGCTGTTTCCTCTTGGTTCGGCTTACCCATAACATAATCAGCGGACATTACCTGCCTGCCCATTTTAAGCCCGAAGCCAAGTTCATCCAGGATTGATGCGACAATGGAGGCTGTGCGCATTTCCAGGAATCCTCCTTCCGGGTAACGGTGAAAATCGCGCCTCCACTTTTTTAGTTGATTTTCAAGATTACTCACTACTTAATCACATCCTATTTTTATAGATACGGGCCGATTCCCGGACCAAACGGAATTCCAAGGAAGACGAACACTAAAATCATAATGATCCAAGTGATCAGGAACGTAACCGAGTACGGCAGCATTAAAGAAATGAATGTTCCAATTCCCGCTTTTTTGTCATATTTCTGCATAAACGCCAGGGCAATAACCATATATGGCATCATTGGTGTCACGATATTGGTTGATGAATCTGCTACACGGTAAGCCACTTGCGTAAACGCAGGGTGATAGCCAAGCTGCATAAACATTGGCACAAACACAGGTGCTTCAAGCGCCCACTTAGCTGAACCTGAAGTGATCAGGAAGTTCAGGGAAGCTGTAAAAATGATGTAGCCGATAATTAGGCCAATTCCGGTAAATTCCACGTCTTTTAGGAATTCTGCTCCATTTACTGCTACCCAGGTTGCGATATTAGACCAGCTGAAGTAAGCGATAAATTGGGCGATTGCGAAGATTAAGACAATATAAGACGCCATATCCTTCATGGATTCAGCCATAAAATTGGCAACATCTTTACTGCTCTTAATATTTCCAACTGTTATTCCATAAACAGTACCGATAATGATGAAGAAGAAGAGAATAATTGGAATAATGCCATCCAGGAATGGAGATGGAACCAGACCGCCATCTTCATTGGTTAATGGGCTATTTGGTATAAGGATCGCTCCCACAATAAGGGCAATGTAGGCGAACCCGGCAATCGTTGCATTCCGCAATGCCTTGCCTGCATTAGGCGGATCTTCCTTAATTGCTTCTTTAACCTCATCGCCTTTGTATTCTCCAAGACGCGGTTCTATGAACTTCGTCGTGACTAGTCCCCCGACAATGGTTAAAACAAATACGGAAACAATATTAAAATACCAGTTATCAATTGGTGTAACGACAATATTTTCGTCAATAATCTTGGCAGCTTCTGTTGAAATCCCTGCCAACAGTGCGTCCGTTCCCGCAATGAGCAGGTTTGCTGTAAAACCGGCACCTGCGGATGCATACCCTGCAGCCAAACCGGCAATTGGATTCCGGCCGATTTTGTAGAAGACCATTGCGGCAAGCGGCGGAACCAGGACCATCGCAGCATCTGATGCAATATTCCCCATGATCCCGACAAACACAACGGTGTACGTGATTAATGCAGGAGGAGATTTTAAAATCGTCTTCTTAATGGCATAATCCAGCATGCCGACTTTCTCGGCAAGACCGATCCCGAGCATCATGGACAGAACCAGTCCAAGAGGCGCAAATCCGGTGAAGTTATCGAGCATGGAAGTCAGGATGAAATTCAGGCCTTCTGCAGATGCCAGGTTCTTAACCTCGAGCTCCTCTCCAGATCCCGGATGGACAACAGTAGCACCAAAGGCGCTAAATATGGCTGAAACGATAATAACAAGCACTGCGAGCCCGGCAAATAATATGAATGGATCCGGGAGCTTGTTGCCGACCTTTTCGACTCCATTAAGAAATCGCTGGGCAATCCCTGGTTTCGTGTTTTCTGATACCACTTTCTCTCCTTGCTTTTGTGTTTTCATATACTCCCCTCGCTTTTCTGTTTTTGGATTTGTTACTGGTAAATGAAGCTGCGTTTGTTTCCCATGCGGCGTCCTTGTTCGGACAGGTGTTTTGGATTTCTGCTTTCTGTGTCCGAAGCTGCTTCGAGTTCGGACACTTAACCCGGAATTTCCGCTTTTTCTGTCCGAAGCTGCTCCAGGTTCGGACTCTAAACCAGAGATTTTTGCTTTTTCTGTCCGAAGCTGCTCCAGGTTCGGACTCTAAACCAGAGATTTTTGCTTTTTCTGTCCGAAGTTGCTCCAGGTTCGTACTCTAAACCAGAGATTTTTGCTTTTTCTGTCCGAAGTTGCTCCAGGTTCGTACTCTTTACCCTGGATTTCCGCTTTTTCTGTCCGAAGCTGCTCCTAGTTCGGACTCACCTCGCTCCCGACCAAATGGAACCTACTTTAAAGTTGAAGGCTCAACTTCTGCAGGAATTGGACATGTGTACGGATTAGCTTCCTTAAACTTTTCGAATTCCTTTTTGATAGCTTCCAATTTCTCCTGGTCTGTCAGCAGTTTTATAGCGGTTAATGCCATAGCTTCTGCTGCCCGGAGCATTCCTTTATGGGCGTAGCTGCTGATGCCTTGAGCGGTCATCTGCCATGTATGCAGCGGTGTCCCCAGTGCTGATGTTGAGGCTGTCAGCTGTGCGGTTGGGACGACCCAGCTTACATCAGAGACATCAGTAGAGCCGGCAAGGACTTCTTTGGAAGGTTCATAGGCAGATATGGTTTCCGCCAGGTATTTTCCTTCAAACTCACTGCCGTCCCCTACATAGCCAAATCCTCTTAAAATATCTAAATAGCTTTCTTTCTCACCATCTGATAGGGTGGCCCAAAGTTTTTCGGCAAATGCCTTTTCCTCTTGGTTTGGTTTTTCAATGCCGGCTTCCTGAAGGCTTTGATAGAGTATTTTTTCAAGGCTGCGGTTTGGAATATAGTTGGAGCATGCCTTGTCAAACTCAATGGTAAGCTCTGTTTCTGTCATCAGAGCCGCTCCCTCCGCGATTTTGCAAACCCGTTTGTAGATTTCATCCACCTGCTGAACCTTTGGCGCCCGGATCAGATAAAGGACTTCGGCATCTGCCTGTACGACATTTGGCGAGATGCCCCCTGTGTTGGTGATGGCGTAATGCATTCTGGCTTCCGGCACGACATGCTCGCGAAGGTAATTCACACCTACGTTCATGAGCTCAACCGCATCAAGGGCACTTCTCCCCAGGTGAGGCGAGTTCGCTGCATGTGAGGATAAGCCTTTAAAACGAAAATAAACCTGATAGTTTGCAAGACTGGATAAGCTCATGATGCTGTTCCCTGGAGAGGGATGCCATGTTAAGGCAGCATCCACCCCTTCAAATACTCCTTCGCGGACCATGAAGGTTTTCCCGGAGCCGCCCTCTTCGCCAGGACAGCCAAAGAATTTAACAGTCCCAGGCATATTGTTTTCTTCTAAATATTTTTTTGCTGCACAGGCTGCTGCAAAAGCTCCTGTCCCCAGCAGGTTATGCCCGCAGCCATGACCGACATTCAGCTCGGTTGGCTCGAACGAAGTTTTGTTTGGCACCTGCCCCAATCCGGACAGAGCATCGAATTCACCAAGAAACCCAATAACAGGAGCTCCGCTTCCGTAAGAAGCTACAAAAGCGGTTTCAATATTTCCAGCATTCCGTTCCACCTGGAATCCTGCTTTTTCGCATTCAGATGCCAGGAATTCTGCTGATGCATACTCTTCAAATCTAGTTTCCGGATGATGGTAGATATACTCACTGATTTTTTCGAATTCTTCTTTGTTTTCAGACAAAAATAGTTTTGCAAAGTTCATGATTTCCTCCCTTAGTTCTTAATGGACGAACCGCCATTTAAGATGTGAATATAAGCATCGACCGCAGCCAGTAAAGCTTCTTCCTCAAAATCGAATTGAGGATGATGGTGTGGAAAATCCAGCTTCGTCCCAAACAGCATAAACGTAGCTTTGCCTCCATGCTTTTGAACCCGGTTCATCATAAAGCTGACGTCTTCCGATCCGGAGACAGGGACAGAAGGCAGCACTTCTTTCACAAGCTCGCTTGTTGCACACCATTTAGTAATTTTCGGAATCAGCTCTTCATCACAGACAACCACTTCTGTAACTCCAACTGCTTCGATTGTGCAGGACACATCATGCATATCTGCTGCAGCCTGAATAATCCGTGTCGCTTTTTCGGCCATATATTGAGCAATCTCAGGTGTCTCACCCCGCACTTCTATTTCCATATAGCTGTCTCCCGGTATGATGTTCCGGCCGCTCCCTGCAGTAAGCTTTCCTACATTTACCCTGGTGACGCCATCATGATGGCGCGGAATAGCGTAAAGGTTGTTAGCAGCTGTCGTTGCAGCCAATAAAGCATTTTTTCCGAGTTCCGGGTTGATGCCGGCATGTGAGGAAACTCCTTTAAAATAAGCATTGTATTTAGTCGAAGCCAAAAATCCCGGCGTTGTGGCAGCGATTGTCCCAACCGGCAGGGACTTAATGCCAATATGGCCTGAATAAAAATAATCAACATCATCAAGCCAGCCTTTGTCCGTCATCGCCCGAGCGCCCCGTCCACCTTCTTCAGCCGGCTGAAACAAAAGGGTAAAACGGCCCTTAAGATGATCACTATGGGAAGAGATATACTGAGCTACCCCAAGGCCGATGGCAGTATGTCCGTCATGGCCGCACGAATGCATCACATTCTCTTCTTTTGAGACAAAATCATATTGAGCTGGACGATGGGCACGATCTGCAGATTCGTGTATCGGCAGGGCGTCAATATCAAAGCGAAAACCAACATGATCCCCTGTTCTGCCAGTATCCCAGACTGCCACAAGTCCTGTATTGCCGCCGCGCATTTGAGCGAGCCAGGACTCTTCAACTCCCCATTCCCTCGCCTTTTTTTCTTGAGCCTCAAGATCAGCTTTTGCCGGAAGCCCCATACGGGAATTCTCTTCAAGGGCGTCTTTCCCTATATAAAGTTTGAAACCCATCTTTTCCAGTTCTTTTCCGATCCGGTATGTAGTGATATACTCCATGAACCCCAGTTCAGGCAAAGCATGCAAAGTGCGGCGCCATTTGATCAGCTGGGGAGATATTTCCTTTAAAAAGCTGCTGTCCATAAAGATCCCCCTTCTTGATTGTTATTTCGGACATTTTCCGTTTCAATACCTTAAATGTATTATACACATATTGTTAGAAAATTCAAAGTAAACATTTAATAATTAAACAAAAATCTTTGTATAAAAACACTTGAGCAAAAAAAAAAGCGAAATACCCAGCTATATAAATAGCTGGGTATTTCGCGTCCTAATGAACTTCCTAATTCCGCGCTCCCGTCATATCGTCTTTTTTAATCCCTAAACGTTTCATTTTCCGTATTAAATTTGCATGGTTGACACCCAGCTGAGCAGCAGCTGATCGAATGCTTTTGGAATTGTCCAATGCAGCGATAATTCTGTTTCTTTCGTACTCGTCCAGGGACTCCTTCAAGTTCTTAGGCTCTGGTTCTCTCTGTGTTAAATCGGCTTCACTTTCAACTGTATTAAAAGGATGGGCAAAATCCCAATTCTCCTTAATATTTTCTGGCAGATCGTTAGGTGTAATGAATAATGAAGTAGTCGACACGATTAAAAACTCCATTACATTTCGAAGCTCCCGGACATTTCCCGGCCAGGCGTATTTGGTTAAAATTTCAACCACTTCCGGCTGTATTTGTTTTTGGATTTTATATTGGAGGCAAAATTCACTTAAAAAGTGCTCAACCAGAGGTGAAATATCTTCCCTCCGTTCACTTAAAGGAGGAATTTCAAGATGAATGACATTGATTCTATACCATAAATCCTGACGGAACTTTTTCTCCAATACAAGTTGTCTCAGGTCCTGGTTAGTGGAACAGATCAATCGAAAAGAAAGCTCTCTTGGCTTTGTATCCCCAATACGCGTTACCGTCTTTTCCTGCAATACGCGCAATAATTTGACTTGCAGCGGCAACGGAATATCTCCAATTTCATCCAGTAAGATCGTTCCATTATTGGCTTGCTCAAAAAAGCCAGGCTTTCCTTCTCTCCGTGCCCCAGTAAAAGAGCCGCTTGCATAGCCGAACATTTCCGATTCGAATAATTCAGCCGGTATAGCACCACAGTTTACCTTGATAAATGTTTTTTTATCTGAAGAGCTCAATTGATGTATCATGCCCGCCAGTACTTCTTTGCCGGTGCCCGACGGCCCGGTTATTAATATATTCGTAGGAAAAGGAGCTACCTGCTTAATTTTTTCATAGAGCTTATGCATAGGGGGACTGGCGTATATTAAAGAAGCCTGCTCTTCCTCATTACTTGCTGTGAGTTTATCGGCATGACTTTCATTCAGCTGCTGAGCTTGTCGTAATTGTTTTTGCAGGTGATGCAGATAGGTTACATCCCTCACGCTGGTTACAATCATTTTTACTTCCTGGTCCTTGTCCAAAATAGGATTAGCAGTGACCACAAAATACTTTTGTTTCTTAATCAATTGAATGATAGTTGTTTTCTTTTTTGATTCCATTGCCATTAACGCAGCTGAACGATCAAAGTATTCATTCAAAACCAGGTCCTTGATGTTCTTCCCCACAACCTCTTCTCTCGCTATACCAGTCATGTCCTCATAGGATTTGTTTGCTTCTAATACAACTCCATTCCGATCGACAACGAATAAACCATCTGAAGAGAAATGGATAATAGACTTGAGGTTTTCATTTATTATCCGTAATTTTTCCAGCTCGTCGAACATTTGTCTATCTTCGCTATGCATATCGGCTGAACCCAACAGAACTCCCTCCTTATAAACAGTTGTCCTTTTAACACCATTATGGTTACAAATTGATACCACCCATTTCATTATACAATATAAAAACAGTTGATTTTCAAGAATATTCAGTTTGGCACGAATATTGCAAATAATATTAGCGAGTAACTTAAAAAGGAGTGATGTATATGGACATACATATGGCAAGACTTGATCTTCCGTCCCTCATCCATGCCGGAAGAGGGAGTATAAATCAGCTGCCTGAATTTGTCCTTTCCACCGGCGGAAGCAGAGTTTTTGTGCTGATGGATTCATTTTTAGCACGAGCACCCGTAAGTCTTGATGAAAAGGTAAGAGGCATTTTAAAGAAGGTGAATATTGAAAGCGTTATCTTTAGTTCCTTTTCGGGTGAACCGACAACTGAACATGTAAATGCCGCTCTGGAAATCATGAAGGATTTTAAAGCAGATTGTGTCGTTGGGATTGGCGGCGGCAGTGCGATGGATTTATCAAAAGCCGCATCCCTATTTGGAAAAAGCCAGGATCTTAGCTGGGCAGAAATTGTAAATAAACCGATCCTGGACCGTTATCCGCTCCTGTTAGTCCCAACAACAGCTGGCACTGGTTCAGAGGCTACAAAGGTTATGGTTATTACGAATACGGACTCAAACCTCAAAATGAATCCAGGCCATAAGGATTTAATTCCTGACGCAGCTATCCTCGATCCAGAATTAACTTTGAGCTTGCCAAAGGCATTCACTGCCTATACCGGACTTGATGCTTTAACACATGCAATAGAAGCGTATGTTTCCACAAGGGCTACAAGAATGACAGACTTTTTTGCATTAGAAGCCATACGAATGATTGGAAAATCACTCCCTATTATTTATGAAAACGGAGAGAACCTGGAAGAAAGAGAAAATATGAGTATAGCAAGCTGCTATGCGGGAATTGCCTTCTCCAATGCATCAACAAATTTGGCTCATGCGGCAGGAAGGTCACTGGGAGCCCGGTTCCATATCCCGCATGGCCTGAGTGTAGCTCTGCTGCTGCCATTTGTAATGGAGTTCAGTCTGGACTCTGCAGAACAGCGCTATGCTGAAGTGGCTGTTGCTCTGGGAGCTTCCCCTTCATTAAGCCAAAAAGAATTGGCGGAACAATCTATCCATCTGATTTATGAGTACAATACTAAATTTAATATATGGACTGATGGCCAAAAATTTATCAATCTCGAGGATTTGAAAAAAGAAATTTCTGCTTTATCTAGAGATGCCTTGTCAGGGAACGGGATTTTGACCAATCGAAAAGTCCCTTCTTATGAAGAGCTGATAAAGGTATTTGAGAAGTTGGCCAACAAATTATCTTATGTGTACAGCTGATTTTATCGAGTAATTCCCTGTTAATTTCGGTACCTGGCAAATTATAAATATACTAAATCAATTTGGGAGGAATACAAATGTCAAAAGTTGAAACTAAAAAGGTGATTAATACAAAACTAAAAATGACACCAAGTGAAGCGATTGTTGAAACATTGGTTAAAGAAGGCATTACACACATTTCAGGTATTTTAGGATCTGCTTTCATGGATATGTTAGACCTATTGCCGGCTGCAGGCATCAGGTTCATTGGTGTGCGGCATGAACAAAGTGCGGCACATATGGAAGACGGATACTGCCGGGTGTCAGGAAAAGCAGGAGTAGTGATCGGCCAAAATGGACCGGGAATCACAAATATGGTGACATCCGTTGCCGCTGCCAATCAGGCTCATACTCCTATGGTCGTCATCTCTCCTTCTGCTGGTACTCCAACAGTCGGCTGGGATGGCTTTCAGGAGTGTGATCAGGTATCGGTTTTCAAAGCTGTTACCAAAGAAACAGTCCGGGTTACTCACCCAAGCCGGGTGGCAGATTGTCTCCGGACGGCATTCAGAATTGCCTATGCAGAACGCGGACCTGTTTTATTTGATATTCCACGTGACTACTTTTACGGTGAAATTGAAGATTATATTTTGGAACCGCATCAATACCGTGTCGATGCCCGCGGCTGCGGCTCCGCTGAATCACTGGATAAAGCGGCTGAATTATTGGCAAATGCAGAATATCCAGTCATTATATCCGGACGCGGCACAGTAGACTCAGATGGCATTGAAGAGGTAAAGGCCATCGCTGAGCACTTGACCATCCCGGCAGCTGTATCCTATATGCACAATGATGCATTCCCTGCTGATCATCCTCTTGCTGTCGGGCCGATTGGCTATATGGGTTCAAAGGCCGCTATGCACACACTCAAAAAAGCCGATGTTGTTCTGGCAATCGGGACTAGATTATCCGTCTTTGGAACACTTCCTTGCTATGATATTGACTACTTCCCAAAGAATGCTAAAATCATCCAGATTGATATTAATCCAAGAAATTTAGCCAGAACGCATCCTATTGAAGTAGGCATTATCGGCGATGCTCGCGAAGCAAGCAAGGAGCTTTTAAAGCGGATTAAGAATCTAGCTCCAAATGCCAGCAAGAATAAGCAAAGATTAGCAGAAGCAGCAGAACTAAAGCAGCAATGGGAAAAAGAGCTTGTCGACCTTGCCATGGTTGAAGGCTCACCAATTAACCCGCGCCGGGCATTATTGGAGTTAACTAAGGTGCTTCCAGAAAACACTATTGTTACAACTGACATTGGTAATGTTTCCTCAACCGCAAATGCTTATTTAAAATTTAATAAACCTAGAAAACATATAGCTGCCCTTACCTTCGGAAATACTGGGTTCGCTTATCCTACGGCATTAGGAGCAAAACTGGCTAACCCGGATTGTCCTGTAGTAGCTATAGTCGGAGATGGTGCTTGGGGAATGAGTTTACATGAGGTAAGTACAGCAGTGGAAGAGAACATTCCTGTCGTGGCATGTGTCTTTAATAATGGAGCATGGTGCGCAGAAAAGAAAAACCAGGTTGATTTTTATAACAATCGTTTTGTAGGTGCAGATATCCAAAACCCTGATTTTGCAGAAGTAGCCAAGTCAATGGGAGCTGCCGGCGTACGGGTCGAGCGTCCGGAGGATGTCGGGCCGGCCATCCAGAAGGCCATCCAATCAAATATGCCGACTGTTCTTGATATTCAGGTGGACGGTACCCAGCTTGCTCCACCATTCAGGAAGGATGCATTGAAAATGCCAACCCGTCTATTGCCAAAATATGCTCACCTTGACTATAGAAATTGGTAAGCAGACATGCTTAAATAAATACATGATCGAAATGGGCCAGGACTATATCTCCTTCCCGTTTCGACCATGTTCCACTGTATTTTATCTGAATATTCAATAAATTATCTATAAATCCTTTTTGCATAATGGTTCATCAGCTTCATTTGTTTTAGAGTGAATTGTAAGCTTTACCATGGGGAGTGATTGAATGAAGGCGAAACAGCACTCTATTATTGTCGCCCTGGCTGCTTTGATTTTTTTGGGGTTCGTTTTAATAGGGAAAAATGCATTAAACCCTGAGGCAAGGGCTGAGCAGCAGGGCGTAATTACTTTAAGGCTTGCTCAATCGAAAGCAGGAAACCATCCTGTATCTAAAGGAATCGATAAATTTGCTGAACTGGTAAAAGAAAAGTCAAACGGAGAATTAGAAGTTGAAACCTTCCATGACTCCCTCCTTGGCAGTGACAGAGAAGTGATTGAAAGCGCCCAGCGAGGCAGTCTTGAAATGGCCAGCTCATCGACGCCAAATATGACTAGTTTTACAAACTATTTTACAGCGTGGGATCTTCCTTATATTTTTGAAAACAAGGAAGAAGTGTATAAAGCAGTAGATGGGAAACCTGGTGAAATTATCCGTGAAGAGCTGGAACACTCCGGATTTAAGGTCATATTCTTTCCCGATTATGGATTTCGGCAGGTTGTGAATAATGTCAAGCCCATCACTCTTCCAGAGGATTTGGAAGGCCTAAAAATACGGACAACCAACTCCAAAATAGAACAAGCTGATTTCAAGGAATTTGGAGCAAGCCCGACACCTGTTGCCTGGTCAGAAGTTTTCACCGCATTGCAGCAAGGCACTGTTGAAGGTGAAGGAAACAGCTACTCTTTATTATGGGATTCTAAGCATCAGGAAGTTCTAAAATACGCGACAGAGGTTAATTACAACTACAGCTCTGATATTGTCGTAATGAATAAGGAGTTATTTGATGGGCTGTCAGAACAGCACCAGAACATTATTATGGAAGCCGGAAAGGAAGCGACCATTTGGCAGCGTGATCTAGCGAATGAAAGAGAGGATGAAGCAAAGCAGCAGTTCCTTGATTATGGCATTGAAATCTATGAACCTTCTCCCGAGGAAATGAAGATCTGGAAACAATCTGTTCAAAATGTATGGGATGAATTTGTGAAAGAAGGTGCTGCAGACCCAGAGTATGTGGAAACCATTTTAAAGACTCTTGGAAAAACAAAAGAAGAAATCTTTAAATGACCGTTATTCTGCATCTGGCAATCCCCCATTTTTGGGATAAGGAGTTGAAGTTATGAATCAAAGTTTACCGACTGTGAACAGTACGGAGAAGCAGCAGCCGCCAATCCTGCACAGCAATAGCCGGTTTATCAAGTTAATCAAACTCATTGATGCCCGTTTTGAAGAAATATTAATTGTCGCAGGCTTTTTGCTGTTTATCTTATTAATCAATCTTCAGGTTATCAACCGCTATGTCCTCCCGTTTATTGAAATTGCAAACATAACAACCTGGACAGAGGAAACTTCCCGGTATTTATTCATTTTTGTATCATTCCTGGGTGCCAGTCTTGCGATTAAAAAAAGGGATTCTATCCAGGTGACTGCCGTTGTTGAACGTTTTCCAGCCGGACTGCAAAAGTCGATTCAACTGGCCAATTCGATCTTTATGCTTCATTTCAGTTATATGATGGTAACAAATGGGTTTAACCTGATATCATTTCAATTTGAAACAGCGCAAACAACTCCAGCCCTTTCCATCCCGATGGCCATTCCATATAGCGCTGTGCCAATAGGCTTTCTGTTAATCGCTTTCCGTCTAATCCAAAACCTTCTTCATGACGCAAAGGATATGGAAATCAGGGACGGAATCATCGGTGCGGCGATTGCCTTGTTCATGATCCTTCCCGTTCTATTTATGCAGGAAACCAGCATCGCTCTATTATTATTTGGATACTTTGTATTATTTATTGTGATCGGGATGCCGATTGCCTTTGCTTTAGGGATCAGCACCTTGACTACCGTCCTTGCAACCAATGCCATCCCGATTGATTTTTTCCCGCAGACAGCATTCACCAGCATAGACAATTTCCCAATTATGGCTGTTCCTTTTTTCATCGCAGCCGGAATTATAATGGGCGGCGGGAATATCATCAAGAAATTACTAAAGCTCTCAGATGAATTATTAGGGTTTCTTCCCGGCGGATTAGCACTGGTTGCTATTGTCACAAGTATGTTCTTTTCTGCCATAAGCGGATCCGGTCCAGCAACGGTAGCTGCGATTGGCACTTTATTAATTCCGGCCATGATTAAACAGGGATACTCACCGGGGTTCGCAACAGCAGTTGTTGCAGCAGCCGGAACCATTGGGGTCATTATCCCTCCAAGTAACCCGCTTGTCATTTATGGAGTCGTTTCTCAAGAGTCAATCTCCAAGTTATTTATTGCAGGGATCTTTCCAGGGATTCTCACCGGGTTTGCGCTAATCATTGTTACATTTTTCATATCAAAAAAGAATGGATGGCAGAGCGATAAAACAAGCTTCAGCCTCAAGAACACACTCGCTGCCGCATGGGATGCAAAACTTGCCCTTCTGGTTCCCATCTTTATTTTAGGGGGAATTTATGGAGGCTTCATGACTCCGACAGAAGCTGCGGCTGTTGCGGCTGCATACGGAATTATCATTGGCATGTTTGTGTATAAAGATATGAACTTAAAAGGCCTTTATCACAATCTTGCAAAGGCCGGGATCACATCTGCTGTTATCATTCTGTTAATTGTCATGGCCAGCATATTCGGCCGCTTGATTACCTTGGAGAAGGTAGCAGAAACCGTCGCCAATTTTGTCTTGTCGATCAGTGACAATAAATGGGTCATTCTCCTCCTCCTCAATGCCTTGCTATTGCTTGTCGGACTAGTCATGGAGGCCTTGGCAGCAATCGTTATCCTCACACCAATCTTACTGCCTATGGCCATAGCAGTCGGAGTGGATCCCGTGCACTTTGGCTTGATTATGATCTTTAACCTTGCAATCGGATTTATCACTCCGCCTGTAGGAGTTAACTTATTTGTAGCCTCAGGGGTAGCCAAACTAAAGATCGAGGAAGTCATCAAAGGGGTTCGGATGTTACTGGTTACCATGATAGCCGTACTGCTCCTGGTTACCTATATTCCAGACATCAGCCTATGGCTCACCGGATTTATGAAGTAAACTTCATTTCTTTTGGATGTGGCCTGCTCATTTTAATAATCTGAGCCCTAATATACCTCACCCCTTTTGTATCTAAAAGGGGTGCTCTTTTTAGGCAGAGGTTATCACAACGCCGTTAGAATATGGTTTCTCAAAAGGTATTCATAAAATATTTACAAGTGCACTACTTAAGATAGAATAACGCAGGATACTCACATTAGGCAGATGGCTGTTATAAACCTTCTTCCTAATGTGAGTATCATTGTGACGAGGATCAATCAAGTAGAATAAATGACTGTTTTTAATATCCCCGCTATTTAAACAGCAATTTTTACTCCTGCACCAGCACAGCTATCCATGATTACTTCCCGCCCGTAAACGAGATTCCTTTGATAAAGTAGCGATTAAAGAATGCATACAGAAGCAGAACTGGAAGCGTAAAGACCATGGACGCTGCCATAATATAGTTCCAGTAGCTGACAAACTGTCCTTTAAACGTATTCAGCCCCAAAGGAAGAGTATACATTTCTGTATCGGTCATGACGATCAGCGGTCTCATAAAGTCATTCCAGAAGCCCATGAAAACAAAGATTGCCTGGGCAGCCAGAGCCGGTTTGGCAAGAGGCAGCACTACCTTAAAAAAGATCCCCAGTCGGCTGAGCCCATCAAGCTGTGCAGCTTCCTCCAATTCCTTCGGGAAATTGATAAAGAATTGCCTCATCATGAAGATAAAGGTCGCATTAATCATCGCCGGTACGATCATTCCCTGATAAGAGTTCAGCCAGCCCAATTCTTTCAGGATTAAATAGTTGGGAATCATAGTCACCTGCGCCGGGATCATTAACACGGCCAGAATAATGATAAACAGGGCCTTTTTACCGGGAAAAGAAAGTCTTGCAAGGGCATAGCCTGCCATAGAGTTAAAAATGATATTTAAGAGTGTCCCGATTACCGCGATGATAAGGGAATTCAAAAGCCAGCGGGGGAACAAATCCTGCTCCACAAATATTTGCTGATAGTTTGCGAGAGTGAAGTTTTTCGGAATAAAGTTCATAGTTCCGCTAATAATTTCTTCCAATGTCTTAAATGAGGATGACAGGGCCCACAAGAACGGAACAAGTGTGGTGACAGCATATAGAACAAGAATGACGTAAAGAAGAGGCTTGCCGAATGATTTTTTCCTGGAATTCATGTCCGTTCCCCCTTAATAAAGTGATTCTTCTTTCGAAAATTTGCGCTGGATCAGCGTGGCAAGCAGGATAATGATGGCCAGTGCAAAAGCCAGTGCAGCTGCATATCCCATTGTTCCCAGTGACTTGAATGCATATTGATAGATTAATAGAACGACTGTCAGGGTTGAGTTATTTGGCCCTCCGGAACCGCCGGAGAAGATATACGATTGATCAAACAGCTGGAAGGTTCCAATTAACCCCATGATGACAACAAACGAGGTAACCGGACGCAGGAACGGAACTGTTACATAAAAGAACTTCTGAAGGGCATTGGCCCCATCAAGCTCTGCTGCTTCATATAAAGAATCGGGAATATCCTGAAGAGCTGCGAGATAAATCACCATAAAGAATGGCGCCGTTGCCCAAATATTCATCAGCATGATTGCATTTAATGCGATATCAGGATCTCCTAAAAAGTTATACCCGGGAAGTCCGATCATTTCCAGAAGGTTGTTGATCAGACCTTCTTTGTTATACATCCACATGAAAATTAACGTTAAAACGGCAGAAGAAGTTAACGTCGGCAAAAAGTAAACAATCCGGAAGAACTTCTCCCCTTTTAAGCCGGCATTTAGCGTTGCCGCCAATATCAGAGCTAAAATCGTCTGGCATGGCACAACAATCAGCACATATTTCGCCGTATTTTTTAATGCAATAAGAGCCCTGTTGTCTTCCATAATTCTGGCAAAGTTTTCAAACGCCACAAATTCAAAGCTGGTTTCGCCAAGAAGCTGAACTTTGTTGAATGATAGGAAAATAGCATAAAGAATAGGCCCAATGATAAATAGGGCTAACACAAATAGTGTTGGAGACATAAACAAATACCCTTGCCCGGCATCTCGTAATTTTTTCTTAGAAGATCGTTTGTTCATGAGTATTCCTACCTTCTATCTGTTTGGATAATACTTTCCTTAACGGACGGTATTGGCACAGATCCGAAAAGAAAGCTGCAGCATCCCATTATGAATGTACCTGACACCATAAATGGGCCAGGTACGTTTCATTTGGATATGTGCTTTATTGAATTTCACTATTTGCTTGCTTCTGTGCTTCCTTCAATGCCTCATCCAGCGGACGATCTCCAAGGAAAGCAGCAATGAATTGGTTATTAAAGTTATTCATGATAACCGGAAGGTTCGCACCTTCCTGCCATACACTGGCATAAGAGGCTCCAGCAACAAGCGCACCTCTTAATGGATCTTTATCATAGCCTAGCTTTTCTGCAACCGATTTGCGTGTAGGAAGGGCGAAGCCTTTAGAAGTCCATGTTTCCATTCCTTCTTTGCCAGTCAGGTAGGAAATCAGCTTCCATGAAGCTTCCTTCTTCTCAGATGCTGCATTCATGACATAACCAACCGCATAAGCCATGGTCCCCTTTTCGCCATTTACGGCTGGAAGCTCAGCGGTACCGTACTCCACATCAGGGAAGGTATCCTCTAAGAATGGAATAGCCCAGTTCCCTTCAATGACCATTGCCGCTTTCTGCTGGCCAAACATTTCGCCGCCCCAGTTTGCGCCTACTTCCGATGCCTGTGCAGAGGTTTTGTCATTAAGATGCTGATCAACGATTGGCTTTAGTGCTTCCACTATCTCAGGTGAGGCAAAATTTGCCTTGCCATCCTTCACCACATCGCCGCCGGAAGCCCGGGCAATATGATAAAGCCGGGCAAGCTCAGGCGCAACACCAAATCCGTAAACGCCTTCCTTTGTAAGTGCTTTGGACACTTCGCGCAGCTCATCCCATGTTTTTGGAACCTCTACACCAGCTTCTTCAAACATTTTTTTATTATAGAAAAGAGCTAGAGTAGAGTAATCCTTTGGAAAACCGTATGTCTTTCCATCCACCTGGAAAGCTTCAAGCATCGGCTTTTCAAAATCTTCAACATCAAAGTCGTCTGTGACATATTCGTCTAATGGCTCGACGACACCCGTTTCAATCAATGCCGGCGCTTCAAGTGCGTCCAGGTAGAACACATCCGGACCTTCACCGCCAATCAGGCGTGTTTTTAGAACATCCATATACTGCTCAGAAATCACTTCATGCTTTACATCAATGTTTGGAAATTTCTCTTCGAAGTCGGCTATGGTCTGTTTCAGCAGTTTTTGTTCAGATGGGTTGCCGCCCCATCCTGCAAGCGTTATTTGAACCTTTTCTCCTTCAGACCCGCCAGAGCCTTTTGAGTTCGCTTCATTTGACCCGCTGCATCCAGCAAGAAGTGCCCCCGCTAACATTGTCGTAATGCCTAAACCAGCCAACCATTTTTTCTTCATCCTTCGTAACCCCTTTCATTTCCCATTGATTTTTTGTAAAAAAGAATTTATTGAGTTACCTTCGTCTGCTTCACGATTTCAAAGCCCGTTGTATTTTCTAATATGGATGTCTGTATTTCTTTCCCCTGTCTCTTAACAGAGACAGAAAGGATCCCTTCCCCAATTTTGATGTTAGTGACCGTCAATGTATTCATTTCATTCAGCAGCATGGGGCTCAGCTGAATTTCCCTTTTTAAGCTGTCCGGGAAGAGGCCCAGCAGTGATTGGACAAATACAAGCGGCGTACCTGCTGCCCAGGCCTGCGGTGAACATGCAACCGGGTATTTAACAGCCTTCCCGACTTCGGCACTATAGCCGCAGAACAGTTCAGGGAGGCGATCGTACTCAAAATACCGGGAAGCCTGTATAAGGCCTGACATTACTTTTTTAGCATCTTCAGAGAAACCAAGTTTGCTCATTCCCAGCAAAATCATGCTGTTGTCATGAGGCCAAATACTGCCATCATGGTAGCTCATCGGGTTATATCCCGCTTCTCCTTCACCCATTGTGCGAATTCCAAATCCTGAAAACATTTTCCCACTCGTCAGCGTGCTGCTTACTTTCTCTGCACGATCTTCTGCGAGCATTTCAGAATACAGGACATGTCCCGGGTTGGAGGTAATCGTTCCGACCTGTTTTTTTCCGCCATCAAGAGCAATGGCATAAAACTCCTGATCTGACATCCAAAATTCCTTTTCAAACGCTTCCTGAAGTTTTGCTGCCTCAGCCTTAAGCCTGGAAGCTTCCTCTTGATTGCCAAGCTTGCTATATATGGAGGCAATCCCCTGCTTTGCCTGATAGACATATCCCTGTACCTCGGAAAGTGCTATTGGTGTTTCGGCATAATCACCATTTCGATGAACGATGGAATCTCCTGAATCCTTCCAGCCTTGATTGGCAATGCCCTTTGAGGATTCCTGATGATATTCCACAAACAAATCGCCATCCCGATCTCCATACTGATCAACCCACTCCAGCGCACGCTTGACGTTTTCTTCGAGCTGGAAGAATGTCTCCAAATCCCCAGTCCACTTCACATACTCTGTTAATAGAACAAGGAATAACGGTGTCGCATCAATCGTTCCATAGTAAGGAGTGAATGGAATCTGATTCGTATTCGCAAGCTCCCCAAAACGGATTTCATGCATAATTTTCCCCGGCTGTTCGTCTCTCCAAGGATCGACTTTAGTCCCTTGCCTGCTTGCCATTGTAAATAATGTTCCTTTTGCCACTTCCGGCTGGAATGCAATCATCTGAAGGGCCGCAATCAGGCTGTCCCTGCCGAACGGAACCCCAAACCACGGCAGTCCTGCTACCGGAAAATTTCCGTAGCCCATGTCTGTCAACAGCACCCGCAAGTCCGATAAACCTCTATCCACAAGCCTTTGAAGCGGCTCGAAATCTGTTTCAACTGATGCAAGCCCTGCAGACCAGCTCTTATATGAAGATTTGAGCTCTTCAAGAGCTTCCTTTACAGGTAAAAGGTCTGTTCGCGTTTCACTATTTTCAAGCGGGATCACCATAAAAGTAATCGATTTGGATTCTTGGTGCTGAAGGGTTAGAGCAAAGGTAATTTCGCCGCCTTCTTTTACCTCTTTAGGTACAAGAGGGGTATCCCATTGAATACGCGTTGCTCTCTTGATATCATCTGCCCCGTTATAATGGAATGTCAGTGAATTTTGATCCGCTGTCTGGCCCGTTCTTTTTCCTACATCGCCTGTCTGGAAACCGCGGACGATAAACATATCATTAAAATCCACATCGGCTTCTATGTTTAAATCAAACGTCACCGGTTTTGGAAAGTAGTTCTTCGCTGTAACAGTTTCATATAACACGTCATCATAGATAAATCGCTTTCTCTCAATCTCAATGGATTCTCTCCAAAGAATCAATTCTCCATCCTTTTCCTGGTGCGGATTTGTTGAGAGGATGGAAGACATATAGTTTTCAGATCCATCGGAGTGAAGAAGAATCGGTTTTTCATTGTTGATCCGGACGTTAAACTTACTGAGAAAACGAGTATCATTCTTATATAAACCTAAGCCGTAACTGTGATCTGCCGTGATATCCCCCTGTTCATCCGTTAATAAGAATAAGTTATTCTCTTTGATCACTCTGTAATTCATTTTGCCCCTCCTGCACCTTCAATTTTCATGGCTCTTTTCTAAAAGGTTGTTGTTTTTGTTTATGAATTTAGCCCGTTGATTTCCGCTCCAGGAACATGCTTTCCGCGGGGAGGAATGTGAGCCTCCTCGGCTTCGCCTGCGGGGTCTCACACTTCCCTCTCCTCCCGCAGGACATTGAATTAGCTTCCCCGAATGAACACCGCACGAAGGAAATGCGTCAGCATTTTCGAGGAGTCAGTTCCTTCCGCTCCAATCAACTCAGCAAATTAAACCAGCTTTTCAAAAAGCAACAAACTTTACAAAGCAGCCATTACATAGATATTTTATTTCCGAAACGTTTCGGTTTTTATGTAAAAAATTTTACCAAAACGTTTCGGATTTACACTTAAGATAAAGTTGGCTATCCTTGCTGTTCAGCTCGGTCGGCCAACATTTATTTTTTCACTTCTGCTGTACTTTCTCGTTCCATTAACTCTGTTTTCATAACCAGACGATGTGTGTCTGTCTCGTTTTGAAGCAGCCCAATCAGTAATCTCGCTGCTTCATAGCCCAGCCCGAACTTATTCTGTGCAATCGTCGTCAGCTTTGGACTAACATATGAGGCTAATAATATATCATCGTATCCTATAATGGAGAGCTCCTCCGGCACCTTCAGGTTAAGCTCCTTCGCCGCTGCCATTGCGCCAATAGCCATTAAGTCACTTGCACAAAATAGAGCGGTGATTTCAGGGTGATCGTTCAGCAATTGAAGTGCTGATTCCTTCCCTTTCTCTTCTGTAAACTCGCCATCAGTTATGTATTCAGGATTAAAGCTAATGCCTGCTTTATCGAGGGCCCTATGATATCCCTGCAGTCTTTCTCGGCTGACAAAGGCAAATTCATGGCCATTAATCATGCCAATCTTTTCATGGCCAAGACCAATAAGATGCTTCACCGCTTTTTCTGCCCCCAGCACATTGTCTGTCGTTACATGGCTGACATGATCTGATTCAAGCGGAATATCGATCAATACACAAGGAATATCACTCTCTACTACTTCCTTTAAATATGGATCATCAGTGCGGATCCCCTGAATAATAACACCATCCACTCTTCTCTCGCGGCAAAGCTGAGTATATGTCTTTTCCCGCTGTTTGGAGGAATTGGTATTGAATAAAATAAGGTCATAACTAGATCCGGATACATACTCATTAACACCCGCAAGAACCTCAACCATAAAATTATCCTTCACGCTTTCCTTTGTAAAACCTGATACCAGCAGCCCAATCGTCTGTGATTTTTTCATTACTAAACTTCTGGCAAGCGAATTAGGGCTGTAATTCAATTCCTTTGCTACTTGAGCAATCTTTTTTCGGGTACTTTCACTAACATCCGAGTATCCATTTAACGCCCTTGAAACAGTCGTAACAGATACCCCTGCCTTCTTTGCAATATCCTTAATTGTAGTCACTCAGACATCTCCCAAAACGTTTCGGTTTTTCTATAACCTGACTATACAACATGAAGAAAACGATTACAACTATTTTTATAAAATTCTAAACTATTACGCTTTATTCGGCTAACTCCTTATGCCAATATACCTAAAAAGTGTAAAATTACATGATTAAACTGTAAGAATATAACTCTATCCTTTAGAATAAGGGTGTCTTTTTTAACAGCATAATCCTTTAAAGGGGGACAGGTTACCAATGCAAAAGATCATAAGAATTTTACTCTGCAGTGCAGCTTTATTATTCATGCTTGGAGGATGTTCTGGTGCGGATAATAATCGGGAAAGGAAACAAGCCGAAGAATCCTCTGCTGCCAGTGATACGTTCATCAGTGTTCAGGAGTATACAGGAGAAGGCTACTTCCTTGTTAATGGTAAAGTAACAGGAGAGATCGCAGAACGAAACCGGGAGCAGATTACGAAAGCTGCTCAAAAGTTTTTTCAGGACAAGTATCAAATTGAAGTAAAGGTACATAACCTTGCAGGCGGACGTGATAGCGTGACAGTTTTTCTCGAATCTGCAGGAGAACCCCATTTTTATACCTATGCTGTTGTCCCGATTGCTGTAAAGAAAAAGAAAGTATTGGCAGATCAAATTTGGGCAGACGAGAATGAGGTGCAAAATGCCATTAAAGGCGGGCTCTATCAAATGATTTTCAGCGAAGAATTCAAGAAACTTGATCATTACCTGGAATCACTTAAAGCAGAAGGACAAGTGACAGGCAAAACAATAGAAGCCCTGCAAAACACAGGAGGAAATGGATATATGACTCCCTATTACTTTATCGTCGTATCTAAAAATGAGGAAGCCATTAACCCTGTGTATGATCTATACCAAAAAAATCATAATGAAAGCTTCGAAAGTCTTAGAAACGCTTATGATGCAAGTAAATTTTCAGCTGACAACCTGACAATCAGCATTCAATTGTTTATGAAGGATAAAAAAGCGGAACCAGATGAAGAACTGTTTAACCGGGTAACAAAGGAACTGCAGGAAATGAATAATATTCCTAAAGGCTCCTATGGCTTTTACCTTAATGACAACTTTATTCATAGAGAAACCGCCAAAGGAGTTAAAGAGAACTCCCTCCGGAGAGGCTTTCCAGATTATATTATTAAAGATTAAGTGATGCAGGTACAGTAGTCGGCACTTATAATATACTTGATGTTCAGAAAGATATGTATCTAGTGCAAAAGAAAATAAATATTTTACTCTGCAGTGCAGGAATTTCAATCATGCTTGGAGGATGCTCCGGGATGAACTTAAATAACAATCAAGAAAACGAGCAAGCAAAAGAAACACAGGCTGCCCCTACTGATGATTCTCTGATTAGCGTTCAGGATTTTACGGTGAAAGTTATGCACTTCCCTATGGAAAAGTGACGGATCAAATTGCTGATGAAAATCTTGATGGTATAAAGGACGCCACAATTAAGTTTTTTAAGGAGACATACAAAACAGAGGTAACAGTCCATAATGTGGTTGGAGCTAAGGACGGGGCTACTGTGTTTGTAGAGTCTAAGGGTGAGCCTCATTTCTTCACATATGCTGTTGTCCCGATTAATGTAAAAGAAAAGAAAGTGATGACAGATCAGATTTGGGCCGATGAATTCCAGGTGGAGAATGCCATTAAAGGCGGATTATATCACATGATTTTTAGTGAAGAGTTCAAGCAGCTCGATAACTACTTAAATTCGGTTGCGGCTGATGGACAAGTAACTGGAAAGACAAAAGACGCTCTTCAGAATGCTGGCGGGCAAGGATTTATGACACCCTATTACTTTATTTCCATGACAGATGAAGAGCTGGCTATTAAGCCAGTCTATGACCTTTATATAAATAACCCTGACGAAAGTGCAGAAAACTTGCGGAGTGCCTTTAATGAGACCCAGTTTGATCCTGAGAATCTCTTTATAAATATACAATTTTTCATGGCTGGCAAAGAAACTGAACCAAACAAGGATATATTTAATGGAGTCGTGAAGGAACTCGAAAAGATGACTTCAATTCCTAAAGGTTCTTACAGCGTATTCCTTAATGATAATTTCATTGATAAAAAGAGCGCAGATGGCACTAAGGATAACACTTTGGAACGGTCCT
This sequence comes from Cytobacillus sp. GQ23, assembly GCF_059758675.1. Classification (NCBI taxonomy): domain Bacteria; kingdom Bacillati; phylum Bacillota; class Bacilli; order Caryophanales; family Bacillaceae; genus Cytobacillus; species Cytobacillus sp. GQ23. The sequence continues at coordinate 47,785 of NZ_JCAXER010000012.1, read as the reverse complement.
TCCCTGACTATATTATAAAGGATTAACGATTGGGAGATTTCCAGACAGGTTTCTCATTGGAGCTTATAAACTGAGCTGAGCAGCAGCTCAGTTTCCTATTTTTTAAGGCCCTGCTTTCCCTTCAAGATTCAATCAAATGTTTGATCCATTTTATCACACTTCATCCCCTCCTTCTTACTTAATTAATATTATTTAATATAATAGCCCCGTTCGGACTCTAACTATTTTGTTTCAGAAGCTGACCCTAGTTCTGACGCTAACCCACGAATCCTTGCTTTTGGTGTCAGAAGTTGACCCAGGTTCTGACACTAACCCACAGATTTTTGCTTTTTGTGTCAGAAGTTGACCCTAGTTCTGACGCTAACCCACAGATTTTTACTTTTTGTGTCAGAAGCTGACCCAGGTTCTGACACTAACCCACGTATTTTTGCTTTTTGTGTCAGAAGTTGACCCAGGTTCTGACACTAACCCACAGATTTTTGCTTTTTGTGTCAGAAGTTGACCCTAGTTCTGACGCTAACCCACAGATTTTTACTTTTTGTGTCAGAAGCTGCCCTTAGTTCTGACACTAACCCACGTATTTTTGCTTTTTGTGTCAGAAGTTAACCCAAGTTCTGACACTAACCCACGAATTTTTGCTTTTTGTGTCAGAAGCTGACCCAGGTTCTGACGCTAGCCCACGAATTTTTGCTTTTTGTGTCAGAAGTTAGCCCTAGTTCTGACGCTAGCCCACGAATTTTTGCTTTTTGTGTCAGAAGTTAGCCCTAGTTCTGACACTAACCCACGAATTTTTGCTTTTTGTGTCAGAAGTTAGCCCTAGTTCTGACACTAACCCACGAATTTTTGCTTTTTGTGTCAGAAGCTGACCCAGGTTCTGATTTTAACTACTGGATTTCCCCTTTATGTATCTAAATCCCCAAACCTCTCACTGACTTTCTATCTATTTTTTCACCAAAAGGAGTAATTTTACACAATTAAAACTGTAAAAATATAACTCTACCCGTTACAATAAGATAAACTTTGATTTTTAGGGGGACTTTGAACCAATGCAAAACAAACTAAGAATCTTACTCTTCAGTGCCGGGATGTCATTGCTGCTTGGAGGGTGTATTGGTCAGGAAAGCAAAAAAGAAACAGAGTCTTCCCAGATTAGAGTTTTGGATTACACGGGTGAAGGCTATGCACTTCCATATGGAAGAGTGACAAATGAAATCGCTGATAAGAATCTAGATATGATAAGGGATGCCACAATCAAGTTTTTCAAAGAGAAATATAAGACAGATATAACGGTACATAATGTGGTCGGAGCTAAGGATGGGGCCACTGTGTTTGTAGAGTCAAAGGGTGAACCACATTTTTACACCTATGCAGTAGTGCCAATAGATGAACTGGCAAAGAAAGTATGGACGGAAAGGATATGGGCGGACGAATTCCAGGTAGAGAATGCCATTAAAGGCGGGCTGTATAGCATGATCTTCAAAGAGGAATTCAAACAACTCGATAACTACTTTGATTCACTTGCAGCAGAAGGTCAAATAAGAGGAAGAACTGTGGAATCCATTCAAAATGTTGGTGGTCATGGCTTCTCAACCCCTTATTATTTTATTTCGCTAGCCGATGAGACAGCTATCCAGCCTGTATACGACCTTTTTATGAAAAGTCCTGATGAAAGTACAGATAACCTCAGGAAGGCCTTTAAAGACAATGCATTCTCGGCCGAAGACCTTTTCATTAATATCCAATTATTTATGGCCGATCCTAACGCCAAGCCGGATAAAAAATTATATGACCGTATTATAAACAACCTTGAAGAAATGAACTCAATTCCAAGAGGTTCGTATAGCTTTGTCCTTAATGATCATTTTATTGATAAGCAGAGCTCCAGCGGTATGGGAGTTCATTCACTCGATTTAGTGAATGATATTATTAAAGAATGATATTAGTTCAATTATTCCTTTGGGAGGACATCTAACTAATGAATAGAAAAACAAAAAAGGTACTCTTCAGTGTTGGCATAACCATCCTGCTTGGAGGATGCACCAGCTTGATTAACTCAAATAACAACCAGAAAAATGAGCAAGCAAAAGAAACACAGGCTGCCCCTTCTGATCATTCTCTAATTAGTGTTCAAGATTATACTGGTGAAGGCTATGCCCTTCCCTACGGAAAAGTGACGGATAAAATTGCTGATGAAAATCTTGATGGGATAAACGATGCCACAATCAAGTTTTTTAAGGAGACATACAAGGATGAAAATACAGAGAATTTAAGGAAGGTCTATGATGAGGACTCATTTAATCCTGAAAACATCAAAATTAACATTCAGTTATTCATGGCTGACATGCAGGCAAACCCGAGTGAAGAAATTTTTAATCATGTTACGGCAGAGCTGGAAGAGATGAACTCAATACCAAAAGGGACTTACAGCTTCTCTCTCAATGATAATTTCATTGATAAGCAGAGTGCAGAAGGCGCGAAAGATAATTCTTTAAAACGCGGATTCCCGGATTACATAATTAAGAAATAAAGCAGGTCAATATCTCCAAGCCCCCATTATCTATAACAGGCATTGGACTGCAACTATTTATCTATTTTCTTACTTACACCAACCTGACTTTCTCCCTAATTTTACCTAAAAAGTGTAATTTTCCACGTTTAAACTGTAAAAATATAACTCTATCCGCTAAAATAAGGGTTATAACTTTGAATGGCACATTCCTTTAGGGAGGACATGTAAATAATGCACAAAAAAACAAAAATTTTACTCTGCAGTGTTGGAATATCATTAATGCTTGGAGGATGTTCTGGTATGAATAGTACGAATAACAATCAAGACACTGAAAAAACGAAAGAAACACAGGCTGCCCCTTCTGAAGAAACTAGGATTAGCGTTCAGGAATATACAGGTGAGGGCTATGCATTACCATACGGAAGAGTGACAGATGAAATTGCTGAAAAAAATCTTGCTCAGATCGAGGAAGCTGCCATCAGCTTCTTTAAAGAGAATTATAAGACAGACGTAACAGTGCATAATGTGGTGGGTGCTAAGGATGGAGCCACTGTGTTTGTAGAATCAAAAGGTGAACCGCATTTCTATACCTATGCTGTAGTACCAATAGATGAACTGGAAAAGAAAGTAATGACGGAAAAGATATGGGCGGACGAATTCCAAGTGAAGAATGCCATTAAAGGCGGTTTGTATAACATGATCTTCAAAGAAGAATTCAATCAACTCGATAACTACTTTGATTCACTTGCAGCAGAAGGTAAAATAACTGGCAGAACGAAGGAATCCATTCAAAATGTTGGTGGACATGGTTTCTCAACTCCTTATTATTTTATTTCAATGAGAAGCAAAGAGGCAGCTATCCAACCTGTATATGACCTTTTCATGAAAAATCCTGATGAAAGTAGGGAAAACCTCAGGAAGGCTTTTGAAGAAAATTCATTCTCGGCCAAGTACCTTTTCATTAATATTCAATTATTTATGGCAGATAAAAATGCAAATCCAGATAAAAAGTTATTTGATCAAATCATAAAAGACCTTGATGAAATGACTTCAATTCCTAGAGGTTCTTATAGTTTTGTCTTAAATGATAATTTTATTGATAAGCAAAGCTCCAGCGGAATGGGAGATAATTCACTGGACTTACTGAAAGATATTATCAAAGAATAAAGCAGGTGAATAAATGAATACACTTAATGGTTCACCAAATAAGAATATATCCATAAACAATGATAAAGATTTGGTTGAGCTAGCTGGCTACCATGCCTATACCTATCCCCAAAGGGGGGATATTCTAACAGTAAATGGAATAGATTATCAGGTTCGCCACGAAAACTATGAAGATCCAACAGGGCTTGATGCAATGACAATTATGAATATGGATACAGAAGAAATGTCCATCATCTATGTAGGAACGGATGCAAGCGGTAAATATGGAAAAATGGATATTCTAACAGATGCACAGCTTTTAAGTGACCTGACTCCAGCTCAGCTGGCAGCAGCCAGAAACTACTATAACGAAATGAACAATGAATATAAAGAGGTTGGCGGCGTCCAATCGATTGCAGGAAATTCACTTGGAGGCGGTCTGGTCGGCGCTGTCGCCATTGAAAATCCAGAGGTTAAAGCCGTTACACTTAACCCTGCCCTCCTTCCCGAGGGAATGATGGACCCCGATAAAACCTACGACAACATTACAAACTACTTCAGCAGCTACGATGTGCTGACGCAAACCTTGATCGCATTAAATCTGCATGACAGGATTCCTGGCAAGCAGTATGAAATTTTTAATGGCATTCCTGAATTTTCAAAGCTTGCAACAAATCATACAGGCTATTTAAGAAATGAAGATGGCACGCAGTTCTACGTCATTGGTGAAGTTGGCAAGCCAGGCTATGGAAAAATCTATATCGACGCTGATGCCCATATTGTATCCAGCATCTGGACAGGAGTACCTCTGTATGGGGGCCACTCAGAACGCATTGAGATCAACAAGGAGAATCTGGATCTCCTCGCTTCTTCCCTTCAAAGCCATGTGATGGAAAGATTAAACCTTGCTCACGAATATCTGGGCAATTCGGTTGCCATAGTAGATGATGAGGCCAGCCGTTATTATGAACGGCTCACCCGCCTGCAGAAGATTTTCGAGGAGATGTTTGAAAACCTGATCAGTGAGCCGCTGTTTATGGGGATTACCTCCATCAGCAATCGATTAACAGCGGAAATCGATCATTTGATTTCTTTGTTAAATGTGGCGGAAAGCCATGCAAAATCATTGAATTCTATATTGAACTCTCCGCCTGCCGAGCTGCTTGAACATATTTTCCGGACGAACGTCAGTGTGGAAAGCATCTTTAATGAAGTTCGCAGCTTTTTATATGATTTAAAAGCAGATGTTCAGGATCTTTCCAAAAGCCTGATCCGGATTATTTCCAATAAAATCCCTGAATTGTTTGAAGGCGGAAAAGAGCTCTGGTATGATGCTGTAGTCAGTGAGCTAAAAGCCCATTATGGAATCGTAAACAATAACAGGGATAAGCTTCTAACTCATATTAGTGAATATCAGAAACAAGTCCAGGACGTGGCGGCTAATTTTCACGACAAGGACCTTTCCCTCGGACAGTCGATTAAGAACAAATCCACCCATTCCCATTCCATATCCGTACAGGGGACGAATACGTATAAGCTGGAAGATTCCCCTTATATGGAGCTGAGGATGAAGATTAAGGACTTCCAGATGGACACGGCTTATTCTGCCTTCACTACATCAACACAGGCACTTCTTCTTCCTTTATTGCATCAGGGATGGGTAATCACCTTGAACATTGAAACTGCTTTGGAGCTCCTTTCGGGCACTATCAAAGGAGCAACCAAATTCGCATTGGACTACACCATCCCCGGCAAGTTATTCGGTCTGTTTACAGACTTTGATGATAAAATCAGAAACAGCGTCAACAACGCACTCGAGCCGCTAGACGAATTGGCCGGCACGATTGAAGGCATTCGCAAAGGGTTAAACCGATTAATGACGGAGTACCCTACTCTTTTAGAAAATTTTAGACCCTATGTTGAAACCGCACTATTTAATAACAACGGCTACTATAACGTTCATCTCTACAACCTTGCATCCATTGCTATTTTAAGAGAAATGGAAATGCTGTTTGATGATGTGGTGTATCAATTAGGAAACCACAAAGCTGAAGCGATTGAGGCATTGTGTGAGGTTTCTAAAAAGGTGAAGGGTAATATGGGGATATTGTATGAACAGGTAGATCGCGGAACGATTTAATTAACAAGTTTAAAAACCGGGCTGTGTGGCAGCCCGGTTTTTCTTTTTAATATTTAACTAATTTGCAGATTTAATTTTCTTTATTCCTACTAAGGAGGCCCGTTATCTCATGCACAAGAGCACAAAAGTTTTACTCTGCAGTGCTGGAATATCTTTAATGCTTGGAGGATGTTCTGGTATTAGCAGCACGTATAATAATCAAGACAGTGAAAAAGCTAAGGTCCCCTCTGAAGCCACAATGGTAAGTGTTCAGGAGTATACCGGAGAAGGCTATGCACTTCCGTATGGCAAAGGGACGGATAAAATCGCTGATGATCATTTTGCTCAAATAGAGGAAGCTGCTATCAAGTTTTTTAAAGAGAACTATAAGACGGCCGTAACCGTTCATAACGTAGTTGGTGCTAGGGATGGGGCTACTGTGTTTGTAGAATCCAAAGGTGAGCCGCATTTCTATACGTATGCAGCAGTTCCAATAGATAAAACATCCGAAAAAGTGGATCTTAGTAAAATTCAAGCTGATGAATATCAGGTTCAAAACGCCATCCAAGGCGGTTTATATCATATGATATTCAAAGAGGAATTTAGTCAGCTGGACACTTACCTCCATTCACTTTCCGAAAAGGGGAAAATCACCGGGAAAACTGAAGAGGCTTTGCAAAACGTGGGCGGGCATGGCTTTATGACACCTTATTATTTTATTTCAACAGCTTCCGAGGACGCAGCCATTAAGCCCGTGTATGACCTATACATAAAAAATCCTGAGGAAAGCATTGATAACCTAAAGGCTGGCTACGATGAAAGCTTATTCGATAAAGAAAACTTTCAGATTAATATTCAGTTGTTCATGAAGGATAAACAATCAGTACCTAGTAAAAAGATATTTAACCAAGTTACAAAAGACCTTGATGAAATGAAAAACATCCCTAAAGGAACATATAGCTTCTATTTGAACGATAATTATATTCATGCAGAATCATCTGAAGGTGCTAAAGACAATTCCCTGAAGCGGGCTTTTCCCAACTATATTATTAAAGAATAGAAGCAGCTAAATAATGGTCTATTTGCAGGTTTTGGGCGGCTATTTACAAATTTCATTCTCTATTCACCATACCGCCCAAGCCTGCAGCCTGTATGCTTCCTTTATAAAAAGCACAGTTCAATCAAACGTTTGATTGAATTATACTAGCCCTCCAAATGCTCTTCTATCAGCTCTCTAAAAAGCTCATTCAATTCCTTATTCTTCTGCCCCTTAAGCCATTCCACCTGGTTTATGGGCAGGTTTAGTTTAAGTGTGATTTTTTCATTCGGCATCTCGATCTTTCGAATCTCCTCCAGCGTAATGCCAGCTTCAATATCGGGAAAGTCCGGCTGATCCTCTCTTATTCTCTTGAGTCCTTCATAGGCCTCTTCCGGGTCCGCTTCGCAAACTAAGCTCAGCCGGGGCAGCTTTCCAGGCACAACTTTTAGAAACATAAAAGAGCTGATCTGCCCGCCGTCTTCCAATTCTATTTCTGTGATTAAACTTTCCCTGTCTTGATATTTTCTTAGAGTCACTTCGCTTACAATCATGTCTACTTCCAATGTACTTCCGGAAGACGATTCAAAGATATAGATAGAACTGCTAAATATATAGATTTCTTCCCCATCAAGATTTATCGATTTTATAGCAGACATCCTTGTTCCTCCATAAAATTCTTCAAAACTATTTTTTTATATTCTCTATTAATTTAACATACAAAGCCCAGCGCTACTACGGTTGCCTCATGCAGTCCCTATTATTCAGATTTTCCCCTTCTATTCCAATAACTACTAAAAAAATAGGGTATAGTCCCGATAACAATAGTATGATATGCCACTGATTACGAAATTCATATAAAAGGAGGCAAGGATTTTTCCTGACACTTAGCCTTTTAGGTGTTTCATGTTTCGGAAGAGTTATTTTGTAAATGCACACTTCATCTTTATCATGCATAAAAATTATTAATAATGACAGGGAGTTGTCTACATGAACAAACTGCGCATCTGCTCATTCGCATTGATTGCCCTTCTGATCACAGCTTTCTTTTTCCTGCCAAGCACGCAGGCATCAGATAAGGTTCATACCGTTTCGTCCGGCGATACCGTTCAGTCCATCGCTGCCAAATATAAAATATCACCAGTTCAGCTTATGAAGCATAATGGATTGCCTGATGAAAACCTCTATCCTGGCCAAAAGCTGCATATTAATTCTGCGACTTATAAAAGTGCCCAATATCAATGGTATGAGCGGGGCCGGCAAATTGCACGCTACGCCAAAACGTTTGACGGTTTTAAGAAGGAGATGGGCGAAGAGTCTCCTGAAAAAGGGTTTGATTCCAGCGGACTTATTTATTGGACCCTCTCACAGCAAGGGATCCCTCTGGATCGCACGACCAATGAAGGATTTTACAAGCTGGGAATGGATACAGCCTCCCCAAAAGCCGGGGATCTGATATTCTTTGTAAAAAAGGATAAGACCGGAAAAGTAACGGAAGTGATGACAGGCGGAATATACCTTGGAGACCAGCAGTTTGTCCATTCCGGATATGGATCTTCAGCCGTTAAAGTAAAGTCTGTGTCTGACAATTGGTTTAAAGACTACAGTTACGTCTTTAAAACCTTCACACCTAAAGGAGAACATATTGTTCAAAACGGGGAGACATTAAGCAGTGTAGCAGCAAGATATAATAAGTCGGCTGCTGCTGTAAAAATACTAAATGGACTTCCGTCTGACATCATCCTTGAAGGGCAATTTTTGCAGGTATATAATGAGCCGCTTTTCCCTTTCTATTCTGAAGAGGATGCTGCTTATGATAAGGCCATCGATGTTATCAAATATGCCTACACATTTAGAGGCTATGAATATGTATGGAGCGAGGAGAGCCCTGAAACAGGCTTTGATTGCAGCGGTCTCCTTTATTATGTTATGAAGCAGCATGACTTGCCTATCACCCGTGAATCCGCGGCATCCTATTCAAGTATGCTGGATGTAACTTCTGAGCCGAAAACCGGGGATTTCATATTCTTTGAAAATACCGGCTCCCGCACAGGCGTTACACATGTTGGCATTTATCTTGCTGAAGGCTATTTCATTAATACAACAGAGAGAGCCGGGGTGCACATCTCTCACCTATCCTCATCCTTCTTTACTGAAAAGTTTCACAGTTACGGGGATATCAGCTCTCTTATTCAATAAGAGCCAAAAAAAGACTGCCTAAACTCACTAGGCAGTCTTTTTTAATCCAGCTCTTTTTCTTTATATTTCTCTGTTGCTTTTTCCAGTGCCTTTAAGAAATCTTTATAGTTTTCGGTCTGCTGCTTTCGGTTGTTCATGGCAAAGTCACGGTCTTTAAAGAAGCTTTTCCTGAGCTTGGTTGAAAGCTCCAGCTGCACTCCCCCGCCCTTTTTGCCGCGGTTTACAATGTTTTTCTTGCCTGTTCCGCCAAGCCGGTCAGGTGCATCTTCCACATCAAACCCTGCATCATCAAGGGCATCTTTTACTAACTTCATATACTTCTTATTTCTGCCGCCAACATAGACCTTTTCGTCATTCACATCACGGTGGCCATGTATTGAAAGGCTAGTTATGGCCTTTTCCGCCATTTGAACACCTGCTGGCTCATCATAAAGAGTAGATGTTATATGGAGAATACTGTTGTCTTTCGGCTTCAGCCCCTCAAAGATATAGGTGCTGGCATCAAGCCTTTCACCCAAATCCTCAGCCAATTCGCCGGTACCGATTTCAATATTGCCCCCATGTATCGCAAAAATGGCCACTTCCGGCTTACGCTCGTAAATCTTGATCCGATAATCGATATTCTCTTTTTCATATTTCTTCAATTCAGCAAAGCTGCGATATTCTTCAGGTCCCGAATTGCCGGGCAGCAATGATTTGATGAGAAGTATCAGCAATATAATAACGATGCTAAAAAGACTTATGCGCAACATGGAAAAAACTCCTTACTATAAGAAGAAGTAAGCAGATGAGTTCCGCTTACTTCTATGACTTTTTATGCTTGTCCATTTTGATGCTGCTCAATTTTTTTCTGTTCATCAGGTGTTAACGTATCTGTGCGCTTAAGTGTGTTCATTGTGAATAATAATGTTCCAACAAGTACGACTGGCAAGATCCATCCTGTTACTTTTTTTACTGTGTTCATGTCCCTATTTCCCCTTTTCTTGTTCTGCTCTCCAAATTCCGCTTCTCCGCGGGTCACCCGCACCGGACATTGTTTTTTCTTTTAGGCTCATAATGAGCCCCTGAACTCCCCCATAAAACATAGGAGAAGATTTATGGATAACCTGATAACCCCTATTCTCTAACTCTGACAAAACATCCTTAGGGAATTCAGATTCCGTATAGATTATGCTGTTTTCAAATGTAAAACGGTCACGATTCACCATTTCCTGAAGATCCCTTTCTCCCTTTGCATAGGAGTAAATCACCTGCATAAGGATCTGCGGAATTCTGTTTCCGCCAGGCGAACCAATCCCGATGACTTCATCAGGGCTGATCATGACAGTAGGGGCTGTAAACGTTCTCGACCGCTTATTGGGTGCTTCCCCATTGATTCCGCGATTTGCGAAATTCTTCAGCTGGTCATTCAAAAAGAATCCATTTGTATACGCCCCGGAACCAAAATAATTACTTAAGGTGTTGGTCGCGGAAATCACCGTTCCCTCCTGATCCATGACAACAAAGTGGGTCGTGCTCTCATGCTCTTCCTCTTCTTCCTCAGCATACTCGCTATCTTTAGCGAGATTATCCTCGAGAATTGAAATGTGTTCATCTGTGATATATTTTGAGATTTCCCCTGCAGTTACGCCGTCTCCAATATGGACCCGGCGATCTTCATAGGATACTTTTGCAATCTCACCGATTCTGTCAATATAATCAGCCTGGTTCCGCGAATTCAAGCCGGTCTCCTCCGCCAGCTTCAGCATTTGAAGCAGGGTTGTTCCCGAAAAAGGCGGGGGAGCCGTGAATACTTCATAGTCTGCAAATGACCCTTGGACAGGCTCTGTATGCTTCACCTTATATCGCTTAAAATCATCAAGCGGAATGCCGGTTTTCGCTTTGACCGCTTTTGCAATATCCCCCTGATAAAAGCCTGCACTGCCTTTTTCCTGAATCACTCTAAGCGTTTTAGCCAGATCCTTTTGAACAAGTATTTCCCCGGGCAGTATGGCTTTTCCGTTAGGGTAGAAGATCCGCGTACTGTCTGAATACACTCTGTATTTGGCTGTCTCCAGCCGATGGGAAAATCCCCGGTCAACCGCGAACCCTTTTTCGGCATACTCTACGGCCGGATCGATCAGTCTTTTCATATCCATCGTGGCGTATTGTTGATGGATTACCTCCATCCCGGCGACCAGTCCGGGAACACCGAAGACTCCGCTGCCGTTATAATTTGAAGGAGAGCTTTCCCTGTAATCGATAAAGTCAGGCTCACCTTCAGCAGGAATGATCAGCATTCCCCCGCCGCCTCCAATTCCTGAGGCGAACGGTTCTACAACGCCCAAGATGTAGGAAATGGCAATGGCAGCATCTGCTGCATTGCCTCCATTCTTCAAGACATCCATCCCGACATCTACCGCAATCGGATGTGAGGCACTGACCCCATAGAATGCTTCCGTTTGTTTTTCCAAAGTGCTTTTTTCAGGGGACACGTTCGTACAACCGGTTAACAGGCAAACAGAAACAATCAGCCGCCAAAAAGTTCGGTTTCTCAATACGGTGCCCCCTTAAAGTTTAATTTTCTTTTTCTTGCCTTTTTTTCATGCGATCAATTACATGCTTATGATTGGCAATAATCTCGATTTTATTATCCTTCTTGGACCAATATACATTTTCAGCGGTTTCTTTCGTTAATTGATTAAACACCCGAAGCTGGTCAAAATAGCCTGTGGCCAGTCTTGGGGCAGCTTCTTCTATTTGAAGAGGAATCACATCGATTGCTGCTGTACCATCTTCCGTCAGGTTATACTGGACCATCGCAGAATCCTTTGTACGGGTCCACCCCTGATCAAATACGAAATTGCCTAAGCTGTAAAAGATGATTCCATCTTTGTATACGTCAAACGATTGAAGCACATGGGGATGATGCCCGATGATGATGTCAGCCCCGGCATCGACCATTGCTTTCGCCAGCGCTTTCTGGCGGGGAGTGGCTTCCGTGTCATACTCCTGTCCCCAGTGGACATTAACCACAACCAAATCGGCATTTCCATGGTCTTCATTTTTTGCCTTTTCAATCATGTCAAATAACACATCAGGATTTGCGCTCAATAGACCGTTTCGATCTTTTGTCGCAATCGTCCCCTCCACAAATGCGTCGGTGAAACCAAGCGTTGCCACACGAACACCATTTACATCCTGATAGTTGATATGCTCTTTGGCTTCTTTGCGGTTTTCTCCTCCGCCGACATACTCCATATTGTAGCGGTCAAACACATCCAGGGTGTCGCGAAGTCCTTCTTCCCCATAATCCATCAAGTGGTTATTGGCAAGGTTCATGACCGTAAAGCCTGCATTTTTAACCGCATGGATGGCATCCATATCAGTGCGCAGGTGAATGCTTTTTTCTGCTTTTTCATATTTATTAACATCATCTTTTAAGATGGGATGCTCAAAATTCCCGCTCACATAATCGGAAGCATCAAAATACGGCTTTACATGACGGAATAAATAATCTGCTCCATGCCTTTTCGTCACTTCTTCCACATGCCGCCCCATCATTACATCGCCGACCATCGTCATCGTCAGCTTCTGATCTTTCCGCGGCTCTATATCCTTCACTTCATCTGTTCTTCCAATCCATGTCGAAGCGACCAGGAAGATAACCAGAATAGGTAAAACAACAGCACTATAGCGAAGGTTTTTATACTTCGTTCTTTTGATAAAAATAAGCAGTTTTTCCTGAAAATTTAAGGTTCGCTTCATTCCATTCACTTCCCTAGAACAAGTAGTACACGTTCATGATTCCGAACGTTAAACCGGATAACAGAAGCGTACTGCCAAGCGTTAATGGCATTCCTTGTTTTTGAATTGTGTTGGCGATTAATCCTGGTACAATGATCCCGATTCCGCGGAATTCAAAGATCTCAAATGGCATGACAGGGTAAAAATAATCCAGTATCAGCTTCAGGCAAATCCCGGTTATCAGCATGGCAGCAAATTTTCTTCTGCCATATAAAATCACCCATCGGCCAATGCCGTGTGTCACAATTAAATAAGTTAAGATACTAATCAATAAGACCACAACCATAAATACGGGCTGGTTAAAAACCAGTGCTAAATATCCAGGCACAACAAGGCCTGCAGGCAAGACACCTGTTTTTTCTGTAAAAATAAGACTTAGTGTTACCCCCAAAACAAGGGCAACATATAAATCGGCACCAAACATTTGTATCCCTCCCCTTAACTTGCTTTTCTTTTAATATCCATTCCTTTAATGGCATCGATCAGCGGCTCTGCTGAACCATGAATATTTCCGACCCCATAAACAATTCTGTTTTCCAAATAAGTCTCAAGTTCAGCCATAATTTCTTCCGTTGTATAATCTTCCAGATCCAAATACACTTTTGTATCCAGCTTGCCTTCCGCATGAGCATCTGTGATCGGCTCAGTTGTCTGGCCTATGGCCACCACAACCTCTGATTTAATATAAGGAAGAACATCACGTGCAAACTGTTCCGTGCGATCCACCCGGTCTGCACGGCAGTTCATGATGACAATTGGTGATTCTGTGCTATACCCCAGCGTGCTCACACGCTCCCAGATTCTTAAAGTAGATGACGCATCATTGGCTGCAAAGCCATTCACAAAGAAGGACGGATTGGCATTGTCGCCAAAACGGGTAATCCTCATTGCCCCGGGGTCAGGATGTGCATTCAGCATTCCCCGGAATGCCGTTTCTTCATCAATTCCAAGCGCCTCGGCCACAGCCAATGCAAGGGACGCATTATCAGGGAATACCATGTAATCAAATTTACGCAGGAATTCCTCTGTAATTCTGGAGTTATCCGCTACAATCACTTTCGTGTTCCGTTCCTCTGCAATTTTCCTGAACAGGTCCAGATACTCACTCTCGATTGTAACCAGGTGGCCATTATAAGGAATGGTTGCTGTAAAAGCTTCCGCCACCTCATCAAGAGTAGGACCCATCACATCCATATGGTCCTCAAGCACATTCACGATAACGCCGATATTGGCCTGGATCATTTTGTTCTGAAAGGTCAGCTGATAATCCGGCTGTACAGCCATACACTCACAAACAAGCGCTTCAGTTCCGAGTTCAGCCACCTCTTTGACAACCCGGCGCTGCTCACCGATATTGGGACCTTCCGGCCGGCGCTTAATCGGTTTTTCTTCATCTGTATGCCAGTAGATCATCCGGGCTGAAGTACCCGTGGTTTTACCGACTGTTTTATATTCCGCCTCTTGAATCACACCAGTGATCAGACGGGTAACAGTCGACTTACCGCGTATACCGTTCACATTTACGCGGACCGGGATTGAATCCAGCCTCTTCTGGTGCTTTCGCTGCTCAACAATTCCATAGATTACGAGGAATAACGCACATATTATGATGAGAGCCATTTGAACAACCTCTCTTTAGATTTATTTTTAACACTGTACAAGGCTACATGGTTTCAAACCTGTATACAACCCGGAAATTATACTAAAATACTAAATAGGTCTTCTATAACCACTAACGACTCTGACGGGGTTTCTAAATCTTTTTGCATTGGTACTTTATTATTAGATAACTATTAAACTTTGTATTTATATGTTTATATTTCTTTAAATGTAAGGAAACTGGTATCTTAATATAATTTGGGTTTGAAGTATAATTGTGTAATTTGAAGGGTTTTTTAGTTATTATGTAATCCAAAGAAGCCCTGCAGAATCTCTGCAGGGCTTCCTTAATCGTACTATTTAGCTAAACCGTTCACTTTTTTCATTTTCCCTAGACTGTAAGTATGACTTGGGTTCAGGTAATGGCGCTTCCCCAATCCATTTGTTTATATATAATTTTCCTTTGACCTATCACCCATACCCTCCATATAATTGTCTTTGTATATACATAGGATTAATGGCCCCAATTAAAATCAGAGGGTTTTGCTATCAGGTCTTTCTTTGTCCGAAAGAATGCAAAAATTCCAACTTCACTTTCAATTTGTTATCAAAAGAAAGGAGATGCTAATGAATACAACCAAAGAAAAAACCGTTTATTTGATTTCAGGCCCCTGTGGAGTCGGTAAATCCACCCTTGCCAAACTGCTGGCTCAAAACATACAAAAAAGTGCTCTTATCAAAGGAGATGACTACTTATCCATGTACGGAGAAGGGTCTGAACCACCTTGGGCTGAGATGTTAGCCATCATGTGGAAAAATATCCTCTTGACCACACAAATACTTATTCAGCACGACTACAGTGTTATTATCGATACGGTTGTTGAAGATGAGCTGGAATGGTTTTGTAAACATTTTTCCCATCAGAATCTCCATATTAAATATGCAGTTTTACGAGCGGATGAAAATAAGTTAATCGAACGCTTAAAAAAACGGGGAGATCCACAGTTAATAGACCGTTCCCTCTTTTTGCTGGAACAGCTGGAAAACACACCGGTTAATACGCCATATCTTTATGATACTTCACATAAAAAGCCAGCTGAAATCGTAAAGGATATTATTAACCTTTCACAATTTAACTTGGTCACTCAATAGCAGTTCATAAGAGATTTCACTTAAAGAAGGGTGGAGCTGATTGTATTGGAATGGAAAATTAATCAAACCAGAACAGAACAAGTATCCCGATTTGAAATAATAGAAGAATCGGTTACCTTGCCAAATGATACAGAATTCGATTTTTCTTATATTAACTTTGCCAAAGGTGTCTGTATTTTGCCGATTACTGATGATAGGAAGATTCTTTGTATCCGCCAATATCGTCATGCGGTAAAACAATGGCAATGGGAATTGCCTGCAGGAATGATTGACAATGAAAAGGACGATCCTCTTTTGACTGCAAAAAAAGAGTTAGAGGAGGAAACCGGTTATCAGGCACAGAAATGGATTCCATTTGGAAGTTTTTATCCATCACCTGGCTCAACTTCGGAAGAAATCTACCTATTTGCTGCCACTGGCCTTAAGGAAACCGAGCAAAGGCTGGAACCAACTGAGTTCATTGATTTATATGCACTTGAAGCAACTGAACTATATGATTTAATCAATAAAGGAGAATTTCAGCATGGTGCCGGAATGGCTGCCATTTTAAGATACTTAGTAAAGAAGGAATCACTTCTCTGAACATGTATCTGTTCCACCCGCGGAAACCTAAGAACTCCTTCAGCTTAAGCTTTTTTCAGCTTCGAGGAAATCTATTATTTTTCGGGAAATAAAATGTTTATTCGCCAATTTTCTTCCTGATTAGGCAACAGATATCGCCCGGCGGTCTTATTTCACTAAAACAAAAAACCTTGCCGCTAATCAGCAAGGTTTTTCTTATTATTGAAGTCTTATGGATGTGAAACGATAAGCTCACATTCTCCGCTTACTGTAAATTCCCCCATACCCACTGGTAAAATAACATGGCTGCCCTTTTTAAATGAGTAGCTTTCCCCATTATGAGTGAGAGAGCCTTCTCCTTTAATGACACTCATTAGCAGGTATTTGTCTTCAAAATTAAATGCTGCGGACCCTTTAACATCCCATTTATAAACAGAGAAGAATTCAGATTGTACAAACGCTGTAATCTCAGCATCATCCCTCTTCTCTACCTTGGGAACACTCTTGGAATCTTGGTGCGGGACAGCTGTAACATCAATTGCCTTATCCAGGTGAAGGTCACGCAAGTTCCCTTGATCATCTCTCCGGTCATAGTCATAAACACGGTAGGTGGTATCAGAGCTTTGCTGTGTTTCTAGTACTAGTGTCCCTTCACACAAGGCATGAATAGTTCCGCTTGGCACATAGAAAAAGTCACCCGGCTTGATTTTCACTCGGCGAAGCAGTTCATTCCAATTCCCTTCTTCTATCTGCTCCACCAGTTCTTCTTTTGTATTGGCGTTATGGCCGAAAATCATGTCTGCATCTTCTTTACAATCAATGATATACCAGCACTCCGTCTTTCCCAGCTCTCCATTTTCATTAGCCATTGCATAGGTGTCATCAGGATGCACCTGAACGGACAGATCCATATTGGCATCGAGGATCTTTGTTAATAGCGGAAATACTTCTCCTTGGGGATTGCCAAAAATTTCAGGGCTCTCTTTCCAAAGCTTATCGAGGGTTTTCCCTGCAAATGGACCATTCTCGACTTCAGATGGCCCATTAGGATGAGCAGATATTGCCCAGCATTCACCCGTTTTATCACTTGGAAGGCTATAGCCAAATTCCTTTAATGCTGTTCCTCCCCAAATTCTTTCTTTAAATACCGGCTTTAAAAATAGTGGTTTCACAGTTGTTTCCTCCATATTTAAATTAGTTTTGTTCTATTAACGCACGTTTAGCAAGCAATAGGGAGCCAGTAATGCCGGCCCGATCTCCTAATCCAGGGCTTACAATATAGTCCGATAGCTCAGGCAGTGATACATACTCCTTCAACAGCTCCGGCAAATATTTATAGATCGATGAAAACACTTGAGATTGATTCATGACACCGCCGCCAAGGATAATCTTCTTCGGTGAGAGAATTAAGATATATTGCATGAGTGCTTGTGCGATATAGTATCCTTCCAAATCCCAGACTTCTTTCCGGTCTGCCAAGTTCACCCCTTTATCTCCCCAGCGCTCTTCAATGGCTGGACCCGCAGCCAGCCCCTCCAGGCAATCAGCATGGTATGGACATTTCCCATTATACGCATCATTTGGATGACGCCGGACTAGAATATGACCCATTTCAGGATGTGAGTGACCTTGCAGCAGATTCCCCTGAACAACCGCCCCTGCACCGATACCTGTTCCTACAGTTATATATAAGCAGCTATCCAGACCCTTTGCTGCACCAAGGGTTGCTTCGCCTAATGCAGCAGCATTTACATCTGTATTAAAACCTGCAGGTACCCCAAATGCCTCTTTTATTACTTGCAAGAAAGGATAATTTCTCCATTCCATTTTAGGGGTAGAGGTAATGCAGCCATAGGTCTGACTATCCGGATTTACATCGATCGGTCCGAACGAACCAATACCAATGGATTCTATATCAAATTGCTTAAAGAACTCAATAACCCTTGTCATGGTTTCTTCCGGAACTGTAGTAGGTATTTGAATGGAATGCTCAATAACACCCGTTTCATCCCCCACAGCACAAACAAATTTCGTCCCCCCGGCTTCTATTGCTCCCAGCATATCGACCATTCCTCCCAATAAAAAATGAATTTCCCTGTTATCTTTTGAGCTCGCTATTACCTTCGGCTTTCTCCAAATGAAATAAAGTGTCGGTACCATTATGACATAGACTATAGGAAAAATACTAAAGGATATAGGTAAAAGCTGTTCAAGATTATAGTAGTTTTTCATGCCTAAAAACAGAAAGACATCGATAATTCTTCCATCCCCGGGCAGATCTTCAGCGACTAAGCTAAAACTTCTCTGTTATATCTGTTTTGTCACTATTAATAGCCGTAACTTTCAACGTATTCCATGGAATTTCCATTCCTTCAGCCTGACTTACTTTAACAGTCTTTACCTGGTTCGGCAGCAGATCAAAAAAGTTATCATCCATAACAAGCTGCTGTGCATCCATTTCAATTGTAACCATGCGAGCCAAATGATCTGTTGAAAGAGTCAGCTCATTGTTTTCTTTATTGTATTCAACTATTATGTTTACATCAGGCAAGTTTAAATCCTTTTGATCACAGAAGTAATAAGTATTTTCGCAGGTCCTATTCTTTTTAGAACGGAGGATCATTACGGCCTCCTCCGGTAAAAGCCCTCCCAAAGCCTCTTTTTCTCCAATCGTATCCAAATGATAGGATATATTCTCCGATATAGAGACGCTCCATTGCTTCGAAAACACCTCTTCACCATTCAAGCGATACACGGCAATCTCAATTTGGTCGTCGTAAATCTCCAGACGGTCGTTGACAACCCAGATTTTTAAGTCCTTTCCCCGGTCATGGTCAATCGTTAATAGAGTAGGATTGAAAAATTTCTTCGCATAATGGTATGAAGCTTTTGGCAGGAGATAATAATCAATGACTGACCAGCTTGTGCCAGGCCAGCAATCATTTAGCTGCCAAAATAACGCCCCGCTTGTCTTTGGTTTATTCCGGCGATAGTGTTCAATACCATATTTTAATCCTTCCGCCTGGGTCAGCATGGAATAAGAAATATACTCATCAAGATCCTTAGGAACTCCAGTGTATCCCTCCATCAAAAGCATCCCTTTTGGATGGTGTATATCTTTATTCCTGTATGCCATCTCTTCACTGCCCCAAAAGAATTGGTCCTTAGGGATATTGCGCTCAAGCGTATAGCGGTTGGACGAAGCATGCATTCCAAATTCACTGGCAAAGGCTGTCGTATCTTTCTTGAAGTTTCTAAATGACAGTCCTTCAACACTATAATCCACGCTCTGCGGCTCCCCAAAGGTTCTGGGCTCAATATTCCCGTGCCAAACCTGCCAATTATGGCTATCCCCCTGCTCCCTGGAGTTGTGGTCATTTCCGCCAAAAGGAGAGCTCGGCCAGAACAAGCGAGTGGGATCCAGCTCTTCCAAAAGTTCAGGCATTAGTTCATGATAGATTTTTTCCCCGTAAAAAGGGTCTTTAATTTCACCAGAAGAAAACAATGCTTCATAAAGCCAGTCATTTTCATTATTTCCGCACCATAAGGCCAAACAAGGGTGATTCCTCAGGCGTTTGACGACTTGCGTAATTTCATTTCTGACATTGAGCATAAAGTTCTGGTTGTAATCCGGATATAGAGCACAGGAAAACATGAAATCCTGCCAGACTAGGATACCAAGACGGTTACATTCTTCATAAAAAACATCTCTTTCATAGATGCCGCCGCCCCACACCCTAAGCATGTTCATATTGGCGTCTTTTGAGAGCTTAAGCAAATGTTTATAGCGCGAATCCGGAACTGATGCTATGAAGCTATCAATCGGAATCCAATTGGCTCCTTTAGCAAAAACCTTCTTGCCATTCAAAACAAATGTAAAGCAATGATTCCCCATTTCATCCTTTTGAAGGACTTCAATCGTTCGAATACCAATATTCTCCGCCCTATCATCAATCTTCTGATGATCTGCATATAATTCAATATTTAAATGGTATAGGTGTGGAGTCCCGATATCATGGGTCCACCATAGCTTTGGGTTCTCAACTTCAAACACAGCAATAGCCTTTTTGCCCTTCAGCTCTGCTCTGCTGGTAAACCGGTCTTCTTCACCATATGATAACTCCATCTCAATATGTAAATCTGTTTCTTTACTATATGTTTCGATGTCCACCTCAACTTCAACGAGTGCTTTATCTTCCAGAATAGAGCATGTCTTTGCAAAAACAGAGCCAATTTTGCCATACTTCCTTTTCTTTAAATGGACATCTTTCCAAATCCCTGCTGTAACAAGCCGAGGCCCCCAGTCCCAGCCAAAATGGCTTTGTGCTTTCCTAGTCCATATCCGTTCTTTGCTGTATCCTGACCAATAATATTGAACTTTCTCTTTTACATGCTTGTGAATCGGGTCAAATTTTACTGCAAGAACATTTTTGCCCTTTCTTAACTCCCTTGTCACTTCAAAAGTATGACTAATAAACATATTGTCTGTTGAGCCAAGCTCGACGCCGTTCAAGTAAACCGTTGCGTATGTATCAAGCCCCTCAAAAACCAATTCATACTTTTCTTCTTTATTCTCTAGTCCATTAAAATCAAAAGCCTTACGGTACCACCATACCTTTTCCTCTACCCACTGGCATTTCAAATCATTATGTCCATAAAAGGGATCGTCGATCAGTTTCCGGTCAATTAAGGCTGAATGAACATCGCCAGGAACAGAGGCAGTCATCCAGAAGTAATCAATATATTCTGGAGAGGCCACTTCTAAATCCCTCACTGCCCCAACATCAAAATGCTGAATTTTCCAATTGTTGTTTAACTTCATAGAAATATAACCTTCCCATTTCATTTTGGAATTGCCATCTTAATAGATAAAAGGCCAAAATCAACTATTTGATTTTGGCACTCCTATTTCAACTATTTAATATAAGTCAGTGATTCTAAAATTTCCTTTAAGCTTAACTCGGCACATGCCATTGAGGTATCAGCCACTCCATAGAACATTTTGACAACGTCTCCTTCAACCAATGCACCGCATGAAAAGACAACATTACCAAAGAATCCTTCTACTTCATAGTCTGCCTCAGGCTCCAGGATTGGCTGATCAGAGCGGGCAATGACTTTAGTTGGATCATTTAAGTCCAGCAATACAGCTCCCATGCAATAACGGTGGTCAGCAGTAGCACCATGATAAAGCTCAAGCCACCCTTTTTCTGTTTTAATCGGAACAGCTCCACCGCCCATACGGGCACTATCCCACATACCTTCACGCAGTCCCAGCAAATGCTTATGATTTCCCCAGTGTAAGAGATTCGTGGATTCAGCAATCCAAATTTCAGGCTCTCCTGCACTTTTTGGCACCGGCCGATGGAGAGCATAATATTTACCATTAATTTTTTCAGGAAAAATTAGCACGTCCTTGTTTTCCGGCGCGAAGATCATTCCATGATGCTCGATCGTCACAAAGTCCTTTGTCGAAACCATGGATTCTCCCACCCCTGCAGGTGATGCTGCACTGAAATAAATATAATACGTATCATCAATTTTCGTAATACGAGGATCCTCAATTCCAAAGGTCTCCAATTCATTTGACGGATAGACAAATGGTTTTTCATCAATCGTAAAGTTATGGCCATCTTTGCTTCTGGCAATCCTCAAATAGGATAAGGAGGTCAGATAAGCAAATCCGCCCTTTGCTCTGCTTTTTTGAATCGTGCGGGGATCAGAAAAATTGAATGCAGGATCATGAATATCAAATTCCAAAATTTCAAGCTCATTTGTTTCAGGATTATAGACAGGTGACTTTACAATATCCGGGTCTTCACTAATCGGACGCTCCGCCACACGCAATAGCATAATGATTTCATCATTAAACTGAGTAATTCCGGCATTGAAGGCTCCAATAACTTCAAAGTCACTTCTATGCGGTTTTACATCCATGGGTGTTACTAATGGGTTTTCTTCGTATCTATAAACATGCATGGCTGGTTTCTCCTCAATTTCTTCAGTTTGTTTGTTCATATTGTAAGAACGGATCCTTTATCGTAATTTTTTGAGCTTCCGCATCACTGATTCCAGCATACAAATCAGCTGTTCCGTCAGGGTTCCTCACAATTCCTCCACTGAACACGACATCAGCTAAATCCGGACGCTTTGAAGCACCAGGAAGGAAATCGCTCCTTGTGGCGATCAGTTCCATATCTGAAATTCCCCCTGTTTGGGGATCAAGTGCGAATACCATTGGATAATAGTGGCGATCGCCTGCTTCATCAAAGGATGCCACATGTCCAAGGACACCCACCAATCCGTTTGCCAAAAGATGCGGTTCGTTAGCTCCTCCCCACTCTTCATCGGTAAATTGTCCCTTAAGCAATGGAGCCTCATTAATGACATCAATGGTCAGCTCATTTAGTGACGGGATTCTTGTCCATCCAATCTTTCCTCTGCCGCCTTTTTCTCCCTGAGGCCTTGTTAGAACGCCAATGCTTCCATCTGCCAGTTCTACAAGCCTGAGGTCCTTCATGCCATCCGGTCCATTTGAAAATTCCTGCAGGTCTGAAATCGAGCTGCCCCTATAAAGAACCGTTCTCCAGCCCAGCTGGCCTTCATTTATTGGATGAGGAAAAATTTGAACTCCTCCCAAAACAAGCTCTCCAGATATCTTTGTGAAAAAGGGATCCTGTAATTCTAAAACAGGTGCACCTTCTCTCGGAATCCATTCACCATCTCTATTCACGAAGAAATAAACACTCGAGTGCTCACTGTCACGAGATTCTACCCGTCCAGCAATAACCGGCTCACCCTCATCTTCAAAAGGTGCCGTAATATTATAGACATCTCTATCACCAATACCTGTGAAGATGATCTTTTCAGGGCTGACAGGCTTTTCCTTTGAAGAAAATTCCTTCAATAGCTGTTCGCATGTTTTGACATTGTCTTTGTTTAGGACGGTCATTAGATTGAATCCTCCTTTAAAATAATGGCCTCATTTGGCAATACGTCTAAAGTCGCACCGTTAACAATGGCTTCCCGCTTATTCGAAAGCAGTAAGCTAACATTTTTTTCTCCTATATACAAAGGCTGCACGTCCTCCGAAAAGTTCAGAGCAACCATTGTTCTTTCAATCTGATTCCTTCTCATGAAGGAAATCATCCCATCCTTATATTTCAGAAATTCATATTCGCCGGTTTGCAATGAAGATTGCCTCTTGCGCAGCTTAAGTAAACACTTATAAAAAGAAAGCATGGACTGCGGATCCTTTTGCTGATTTTGAACATTTATTCCCAAGCTTTCAGCCGGAACCGCTATCCATGGACGGACCTCAGAAAACCCGGCATAGTTTTCAGCGCTCCATTGCATCGGGGTCCGGGACTTGTCTCTGGATCTTTCATTCGCCAAGGCCAATGCTTCTTCTTTTGACTTGGCTTTAATGGCTTCCCCATAAGCCAGCCTGCCTTGGACATCCATCATCTCGGAGACATCATCTGCAATCCAATCCAGCATGCCAATTTCATCACCTTGATAAATGAAAGGTACTCCTTTTGCAGTAAGCATCAGAGCGGCAATTACCTTCGCCCGGTCTTCACTTCCGCCAAAACGGGAAATATGGCGTGACATATCATGACTCGAAAAAAACAGCGTAGGCATTTGATCAGATTCATATACCTGTTCCGTTTCGGCTAATCTGCGAAATAGCTGCTCCGCATCGAATTCGCTTATGCTCCCTATATTAAAATTAAAGGATACATCCAGCTTCCCGGTTCCAGAGTAGCGCTTTAATATGTCAATATCTTCTGACCCGACTTCTCCGACCAGGAACTTGCCGGGATATTGATGAACCACCTCGGCTATCTCTTCTATAACGGTTAAGATGCCTTCCTGGTCTTTGTCATATAGGTGAATTTGTTCCTTCTTTTCAGGATCAAAAGGATTATCCCGGAAGGTATCGTTTACCTTTAGAAAATTGATTACATCCAGACGGAAACCATCTACTCCCTTATCAAGCCAAAATTTCATTACATCAAACATTGCCTTTTTCACTTCAGGATTGGACCAGTTTAAATCCACCTGTTCCTTTGCAAAGGCATGATAATAATATTGGCCGGTATTCTCATCATATTCCCAGGCAGAACCGCTGAAGAAAGATTCCCAGTTGTTCGGTTCATCCTTCCAGATATACCAATCACGTTTCGGATGATTCCTCGATGATTTAGACTCTTGAAACCATTGGTGCATGGATGATGTATGGTTTAACACAAGATCGATAATGACTTTGATATTCCGCTTATGTGCTTCAGAAATAAAATATTCAAAGTCTTCCATCGTCCCATATTCCGGATCAATTCCATAGTAATCAGAAATATCATATCCATTATCTACTTTTGGGGAAGGATAGAAAGGAGTAAGCCATAGGCCGTCTACCCCTAATTCCTTCAAATAATCAAGCTTTGATGTTATTCCCGTAAAGTCCCCTACACCATCCCCATTGGCATCTTTAAAGCTTGGCATATATATTTCATAGAAAGCTGATTGCTTCCACCATTTAACCATTATTTGTTACTCCCATCCCAGCTTACTTAAGTGTAAATTGCATACCTTCCTGGAACTTTTTAGCGAATAGCAAGAAGATGATAATAATCGGCAATGTCAATAACACAGACGCCGCATACATCGGCCCTGGGTAACCGCCGTACGGACCGAACATTTGCGACAATAGAACGTTAAGTGTCAGCATATTGTCACTGTTTACCACAATCATATCCCATAGCAATTCTGTCCATCTTTCCATGAACAGGAACAGGAAGATAACAGTCGTAATGGATTTGGACATCGGGAGTACAATCTTGAACATAATTTGCCAGTCACTTGCACCATCCAGCTTAGCAGCTTCTATAAACGTATCCGGAATGGCCCTAAAGAAATTGGTGTACATGAAAACAGCCCACAAACTCATTGCTTTCGGCAAAATCATTCCCCAATAGGAGTCATACATCCCCACTTTTTGGATAACTAAAAAGGTAGGAATCAGCAAAATGATAGCCGGAAAAAACATTTGAAAGAGAATAAAGTTATTAACCGTTTCTCTCCCTTTAAAGGGAATCTTCGCTAATGCGTACGAAACCATCACAGCAGACACCATCATGAGCAGTGTTGAGCCGGCTGACACTATAAAGCTGTTAAAAAATGCATTAATCCACGGCCTTGGAATAACAGCCTCTCCTCCACCCAGCAGCCACTCATATGATTTCAGCGTAAACTCAGTCGGGAAAAACTTTTTATCGACCAAGTCCCATTCTGCAAAGGAATTCAGCACCATATAGATATAGGGATAAATCATAATAAGCAATAAAGTTACGGCGAACAGGTAACGGAAAAACAATCCTTTTTTCTTAGTTCCACCCATTTCGTTTCCCCCACAATTCCAAGAGTTTTCGAATGATATAAATGGCAGCAAAGGTCACAACCGAAGCGATGATCGCTATAGCGGAAGCATACCCGGCTTGAAGGTTTGTAAATGCCTTAGAGAAGATCTCCATTTGCCAAGTGTTAGTGGCAAAGTCTGGCCCTCCGCCCGTTAACTGATACACTTCTGTAAAAATGCCAAAAGTGACACCGATCGATAAAATGAATACAGTAAATAAGGCTGGATAGAGAAGCGGGAACGTAATTTTCCAAAAACGCTGCCACGGGGTTACCCCATCGATCATAGCCGCTTCATACACATCTTTACTAATGCTCTCAAATCCAGAAGTGAGGATTAGCGCATAATATCCAGTGAATTTCCAAGCTATAATAAGTGCCACAACAAAAAGGGCTGCTATCGGTGATCCAAGCCAGTCAATATCCAGTCCAAATTGGTTTCGCAAAAATTCATTAAGGGGACTGTTATAAGATAGGATCCCTTTAACAATCAAAGACGAAACAACACCTGATGCCAAATAAGGCAGGAAAAAACCGATTAAGAACAGACCTCTGAATTTAGGCAGTCCCTGCACAACCAGAGCGACAACAATCGAGAAAGCAATAACTAAGGGGACAAATACAGCCATGAATTTAAACGTAACAAAAAACGCACTTTGCACACCCTGGCTTTTAAATGCCGCCACATAGTTTTCCACACCCACGAAACTATACGTCGGCGAGATTAAATTCCAATCGGTTACAGATAAATATAATGACCAGATCAATGGTATTAAAAAGAATACAATCGCGTATAAAAGATAAGGACTGGCAAAAAGCCAGCCCAACCATCCTTGTTTCCTGCTCATTATTTTAGAGCCCCCTCAATGGCCTCTTGCATTTCCTTCCATCCTTCTTTTGCATCTTTTTCACCTTTTACAATTGGATTGAAGGCATGCTGTCCAATAAATGTCTGAATATCATTGTATTTAGAGTTATCCATTGGCGGGATTGCATTCGGAACTGCAGCGGCATACGGCTGTAATGCTGGGTTGTTTTCAAAGAACGCTTTGAATGTCTCATTTGTTGTCAGATCATCTCGTGCAGGCGGCAATTTCGTCTTTTCAAGCCATTTCAAATCATTTTCAGGATTGGAATAAACCCAATTAATGAACTTCATCGCCGCTTTCTGCTGTTCTTCTGTTGCAGACGCATATACGACCAAGCCTTTAGTATCAGCAAAAGTTTTTACATCTTCTGTATCCATATCATCCGGAACTGGCGGAGTTGAAAGTGTATAGGTTTCGTTCCATTTCATTTCCGGGAATTTATCAGCCCAATATGAAATCGTCCATGGCCCAATGTCTGTGAAAATACCTAATCCGCTTTCGAATGGATCTTTAGCTTGTCTAACCATTAAGGCATCTTCTTCCCGCAGGTCATTCACGAAGTTAAGTACTTCAACGCCAGCTTTCTCATCAGCAGTAAAATCAGAGCCTTCTACAAATTTATTTCCATCAGATGCAGCGTTATAAAGCATAAAGAAGTCAAACCATCTTTTCCAGGCTGTCGGGTCAGCCAAATCCGGTTTTGCCCATACATATTTATCCGGGTACTTTTCCTTTAGTTTCTTTGCGACATCAAGCATTTCACTATACGTTTTTGGCGGCTCGTTAAAGCCTAATTCTTTTAGAACATCTAATCTCCATCCAAATAACATAGCGTTTGAGTAAATAGGCAATACATATTGATGGCCGTCCGCGAACTCCCATCCCTTCATGGTTTCTTCCATATTTCGGTTCTTCTTCACTTCATCCCAGCCATCCAGCTCATCAAGCGGCAGCAGTGCTTTACTTTCTGCCAGCTGAGCTGCAAAACCTCGATTAATATTTTCTGAAATCACAGGTGCATTTCCGCCGGCAATCGCTGATTGGATGCTGGCTTCAGATGTTGGGCTTTCTTTCATCGGACTAACATTCACTTTGATATCCGGGTTCTCTTTTGTGAACTCTTCGGCTACTTCTTTCCAATACACCTGCTGTGTAGGGTTTGGTGCTGCCCAAAATTCAATTGTTGTTACTCCATCTTTTGAAGCACCGCTCCCTTTCTCCTGATTACTGCATGCAGCAAGTCCAGAAACAGCAAGCGAAGCTGCAAGGATCATCGACGCCATTTTTTTCATCTTCATCCGATATTCCCCCAGTTAATTTTTATCTTTTAAATAGTAATTCCCTAAAATAAGTAAAATCGCCATCCTGCCATTTACACTATTTTTCTCATGACTCCGCCTGATTGTTAGCGCTATCATAACCTTTCAAAAAAAAGTATAATAATGAAGACGATTTCCAGCTTACTTTCAAAACTTACCATTACAAATACCGATTGGTAATTATTAAATAATTATTTTGTAACCTTACAAAACCAATTATTGCACCTTATTTTTCAAAAGTCAAACAGAATTTTCAGTATTAATTAAAATCACTACTAACTGGGGCAATATCAACTCTCAAAAATATATTGCCAAAATAATTTTGTAACGTTACAATATAATTACAAGAGTAATTACATATAGCGATTAACTAAAGGAGGTGTTCGGATGAAGAAAAAAGTAACCATGCAAGATATCGCGGATCGGCTCAATATCTCAAAGAATTCTGTATCACAGGCACTAACAGGAAAACCTGGTGTAAGTGAGGAAACAAGGCAGCAGGTCAAAAGAATGGCAGATGAATTGGGGTATTCCTACTCATTAAATCGAAACACGAAGCAAACTGGGAAAAACGGGATGAATATCGCCTTGATTGCATCAGATTATGCTTTTTCTTTAAAAAGCTTCTTTGGTGAAATCTATTTAAGCATTGAGAAGGAAGTTAAAGCACGTAATATGAATTTATTTATTGAGTCTATTAATCAAGATTCAAAAGAAAAGCTGACGCTTCCTGCAGTATTATCCAATCATGAAATTGATGGAATCTTAATATTGTCTCATATCAGTACGGAGTATATTTCAAAAATACTTGATACCGGGATTCCTACTGTTTTAATAGATCATCATTCACCTTATCTGCATGCAGATTCTATCTTGACCAATAATCGCTTCGGCGCTTTCAAGGCTGTTGAACATCTTATCCAATTAGGCCATACAGAGATTGCATTTGTAGGTGATATACATGTTTCTCCCAGCTATCAGGAAAGATTAGAAGGCTATTTACTTGCGCTAAATAAGTATAAGCTTCAGCCTAATCCCGACTTTATATTTAAGGATGCAAAGGAATCCCAGGAAGCAAACAACAACATTTTTAATGATCTTTCGAAAGTCCCAACTGCCTGGTTCTGTGTAAACGATGGGCATGGGTTCCTTATATCTTCAGGATTACAGCAAAGGGGCTTCCAAGTTCCAGCAGATGTATCCGTGTGCAGCTTCGACAATGGACAGCTATCCCAAATAGCCACTCCCAAGATTACAACCGTCGATATCGATTTAAATTACTATGGCAAAAAAGCAGTCGAACAGCTGTGCTGGAGAATAGAAAATATGGCAGAACCGATGCACGAGATCTTACTGCCGACCGATTTGATTATCAGGGAATCGACTGCACCCAAGAAAGTGGAAAACCAATAATTTGAACCTGTTTCTGTAAACAGGTTTTTTCCCCTGGAATTTTCCAGCAGGAAATTTTAAAGAAGACGAGGAGGAACAGGATGGATTGGAAAGCATCTGCAGATAAATGGGCTTCACATTCGAATTTAGACAGCAAGTTAGCTGGAGAATTAGCACAAATTCCAAGTTCCGAACTTGAGGAACTTTTTTATAAGCATTTAGAGTTTGGGACAGGGGGAATGCGCGGCGAAATCGGTCCTGGCACAAACCGGATGAACATTTATACGATTCGCCGTGCCGCAGAGGGCCTTGCCCGATACATATCCGGGGCAGGCGAAGAAGCAAAAAACCGCGGAGTGGCAATTGCTTATGATTCCCGCCATAAATCACCGGAGTTTGCCCTGCAAACCGCTAAAACATTGGGGGAACACGGTATTAAAACATACCTTTTTAGTGAACTGCGGCCAACACCCATCCTTTCGTTTGCTGTAAGGTATTTAAACTGTTTTGCAGGTGTAGTTGTTACAGCCAGCCATAATCCGCCTGAATATAACGGATTTAAGGTCTATGGGGAGGACGGGGGACAAATTCCTCCACAGGCTGCCAATACCATTATTGAGTATGTTAATACAGTTGAAGATGAGCTGAAAATTGAGGTTCCGTCATCAGAAGAACTATTGCGAAATAATCTTTTAACTTATATTGGAGAAGAAATTGACCAGGAATACCTTTCAAACTTAAAAAGCTTACAACTAAACCCGGATGGTGTCGCCAAGGACTTAAAAATTGTTTTTACTCCTTTGCATGGCACGGCAAACAAGCCGGTTCGCGAAGGATTAGCTGCGTTCGGATTCCAAAATGTGACCGTTGTAAAAGAACAAGAGCTTCCGGACCCCAACTTTTCAACCGTTAAATCTCCAAACCCCGAAGAGCATGCAGCTTTCAAGCTTGCTATCCAATATGGGAAATCAATCGATGCTGACCTCTTAATGGCCACCGATCCCGATGCAGACCGTTTAGGCGTTGCGGTTAAAAATAAAAAGGGAGAATACATTGTTTTATCAGGCAACCAAATGGGAGCCCTTATGCTTGAGTACTTGCTTTCCCAGAAGAAAGATAAAGGGACTCTTCCTGCAAACAGTGCTGTGATTAAAACCATTGTCACCTCTGATATCGGACGGACCATAGCAGAGCATCACGGCATACAAACAATGGATACACTGACCGGCTTCAAATTCATCGGTGAGAAGATTCATGAATTTGAGCAAACAGGACAGCACTCCTTTATTTTTGGATACGAAGAAAGTTACGGGTATTTAATCGGCGACTTTGTCCGAGATAAAGATGCTGTTCAATCTGCTGTTTTTGCTGCTGAAGCAGCAGCTTATTATAAATCAAAGGGCATGACCTTATACGAAGGCCTTCTGAAGATTTTTGAGAAATACGGATACTACCAGGAAGCTTTGGAGTCTATAACTCTAAAGGGAAAAGACGGTGCTCAGCAGATTGCACATTTAATGGAGACCTTTAGAAAACAGCCTCCGCAGGAAATTAACGCTGCAGCAGTTACCAGAATTGAAGACTATTTTTTAAGCTCCTATTTCAATTTGGACTTAGGGGAAAAAGGCGTTATCGAATTGCCTAAATCAAATGTATTAAAATATCATTTGGCAGATGGCTCATGGTTCTGCTTGCGTCCTTCAGGAACAGAACCAAAAGCGAAGTTTTATTTTGGCGTGAAAGCTGAAACATTGGAGGAAAGCCAGCTTAAGCTTCAAATGCTGCAGCAGGCAGTAATGAAGAAAGTATATGAAGTTTTAGAATAAAGGTATAATGCTTGGCTGAACTACTAGTAAAACAGCTGCAAACCAAGGTTTGCAGCTGTTTTAAATATCCCCTCAACGAAGGGCTTTATGGCATAACAGTTTCCGTTTGGATCAGCTTGGTCATTCTTTGAGATCCCTAACTTATCAGCTATATGCTGTATGGCTGGTTTCTTCATCCAGGACATACAAAAAGAGCCGGCAGCACCGGCTCAATTTTATATTATTTTATTTAATGAATTTCCTCCAGCAGCTTATAAGCTTCCTCTTTTGAAGCTGCAGTTAACAGCTGATTCCTAAAATCCTCATCCATCAACTTACGGGAAAGCATCTGTAGGATTCTCAAATGAGCGTCCCCTGCAGCTTTCTCTGGAACGGCAATCATAAAAATCAGCTTTGCATCCGAACCATCCAGGCTTCTCCAATCAACACCATCACGTTTGATGCCAAAGGCAACTGCTGGCCGCTTAACGGCATTTGATTTCCCGTGAGGAATTGCAATATTCATTCCAAGCCCCGTTGAACTCTGAGCTTCACGATTTAAGATCGCCTGTTTAAATTCTGACTTTGAACTCAAGATCCCACTTTTATCAAAATGCCCAATCAATTCATCAATTACTTCATCTCGGGTAGTTCCTGCTATGTTAGGCTCAATGAGATTCGTATTCGTTATGTCTGATAATTTTTTGATTTCAGCATCTGAAGGACCTTCTTCTATTTCAGCTTTGTCTTCATTTTCATTTAATCCTGTATTTTCAGCACCAGCTGGCACTACAGCATCTTCCACATCCTTTTTCAGCGCAGTAACCATTAATGCCGTTACTACAGAACCTACAATAGCTGCTACAAAGAACATTACCACATTATCAACCGCGCCCAACGCAGCCACAATCGGTCCGCCATGTGCCACACGGTCCCCAACATTTGAAATCATAGCGATAACTGAACCAGCCATTGAACCGACAACAATACTTGGAATCACGCGCAAAGGATCCTGCGCAGCGAAAGGAATCGCACCTTCTGTAATACCGAATAGCCCCATTGTAAAAGATGCTTTCCCTGCTTCTCTCTCCGTAGGACGGAATTTGCGTTTGTTAATAAAAGTTGCCAGTCCAAGTCCAATTGGCGGAATACAAATGGCTACCGCAATCGGACCCATAATTTCATAATTTCCTTCTGCAATCATTGCTGAACCAAATAGGAAAGCTACCTTATTGAATGGGCCGCCCATATCAACAGCTATCATAGCACCAAGGATCAAAGCCAATACGATCGAGCTTCCGCCTTGCATGCCGGCAAGCCACCCTGTTAAGGATTCAAACACCTGAGCTACAGGGGCACCAATTACGTAAATGAATAATAGCCCAACAATAACAGATGAAAGGATCGGAATAAAAATGATCGGCATGACAGGCTGTACTGCTTTTGGAACTTTCATCTTTTTAATAGCAAGAGCCACATATCCGGCCAGGAAACCGGCAATAATTCCGCCGATGAAACCCGCACCTGCTTCACTTCCATAAAAGCTTCCGTTTGCTGCAATGTAACCGCCGATCATTCCGGGCACAAGTCCGGGACGGTCAGCTATACTCACTGCAATAAAGCCCGCGAGAATTGGAACCATGAACATGAATGCCGCTCCGCCCAGGCTTTCTACCTGTTTCCAGATCGAATCTTCAGGTATAACAATTCCTCCAGGTGTCTGCTCTCCGCCTAGCGTTAAAGCAAGCGCAATCAAAAGCCCTCCTACCACGATGAACGGCACCATATAAGAAACACCGCTCATTAAGTGCTTGTATATCGGGTTTTCTTTTTGTTTACCTTTAGCGGGCGCTTCTTTGGACGCTGACTCCGGTTTATATATAGGAACGTCCCCATTTTGAATCTTCTTTATTAGCTCCTCAGGTTTTCTGATCCCATCCTGAACACCGGTTACAATCACTCTTTTACCTGCGAAACGCTCTTTTGGGACCTCCTTGTCAGCCGCGATAATAATTCCGTCAGCTTCAGCAATGTCCTGTTCCGTTAGTGCATTTTCCACACCAATAGAGCCCTGTGTTTCAACCTTTATATCCACGCCCAGCTCTTCGCCGGCCTTTTGCAAATTCTCTGCAGCCATATACGTATGGGCAATACCTACTGGACAAGCGGTAACTGCTAATATTTTAGCCATGGTCTAACCTCCTGGTTGTCAAAATCTGATGTAATCGCTTTCCTATATAATAAATCTAATCTTGTCCTTATATTTTTTTTATTTTTACCGGAACTTACGGTAAAAAGGAATTTTTTCATAAAAATAGACAGTGGAACTGTCATTCCACTGCCCGAATTCTTATTATCTTCATTCCATTTCTTCCAGCAATCTAAAAAAGTCTTTACCATTTTCTGCTGCAATCAACTCATAAACAAGATGCGGCGATTCACTAATCGCGGCAATCCCGCCAATAATATTTCGGATTTCACCCTGGTTTTCTTTTGAAATGGCGAGCATGAAGACAAGAGAAACTTGTTCATTTCCCCATTCGATTGGCTCCTTCATGATCCCTATCGCTAAAGCGGTCTTATAGATCATGGCAGGATCCCCATGAGGAATGGCAATGCCCCCGCCAATTGTGGTAGCTGAATTCCTTTCACGATTGACTGCACTATGGATAAATTCTTTTCTTACATAGTCTTTATCGTAAAGAGCCATTGCCAGCATTTCAACAACTTGGTACCTATGTTCTTTTTTAACATTAAAAAATATTAATTCTGGCACTATAAATGCAGAAAAGTTAATTTGCTTCTGCTGCTGGCTTACTTTCCTCTTAAGCCTCTCCACAAATCGGCTTAACTTATTCTTATCTTCTTGTCCAAAAAGAGGTGAAATCTGGATATACTCAATGTCTTCTTCTTCAAGAGGAACTGTTGAAATGATGAAATCAGCTTTATGCTCCTTCAAGGCATCTGTAATCTCCCTTTTGCCAATGCAAGCAACTATCTCAATATCCTGATATTGCTGTTGAATTTTAGCTTCAAGCAAATGTGACATCCCGATGCCCATATGGCAGACAATCAGCGCCTTCTTTTTCTCCACTTTTCTATTCCCTTCCATTCGCTCAATAGATGCTTGAAAGTGCAGAACAATATAAGCAGCTTCATCTTCGGGGATTTCCAATCCGATACTATCTTTCATTTCCTCAAGTGCCAGGATTACCATGCTGAACATATAGGGATACATCTTTTTTATATTTGCAAGCAGAGGGTTTGTGATTGGGAACCCATATTTAATGCGGCTAATAACAGAATGCATATGGACAGCAAGCCCATTTTGCAAAATAGGATCTTCCTCAAATGGAAAGAGTGTCAGATTTCCCATCATCCGCACAAGCTGGCGGACAACCTCCTTAGACTCTTGATCGTACTGCAGAATCTGCTCTGATTCTTCTGCCCGCTTTCCACTGATAAGATGCCACGTAAAATAGATTCTCTCAGCCTCAGGGAACCTTAGCCCGAATGCCTCTTCTAACTGTTTAAAGAACCAGATGGCATATTGATATTCTTTTCGGTTCAAAGCCGTTGCCCTTTCTGAAGCCTGAACAAAAACAGGCGACTTTTGCCTTATCCGCTTAACCATAATCAAAGCATGAACAAGCAGGCTATCCAAGGCTTCGGCGGTAAAGCCGATACTGTATTTTTCCTGCAGCGACTTAAGCGCTTCTTTTACAATCGCAATTTCATAAGAAAAGAATAGGTCCAGCACGATATTTTTTCTATTTGAAAGAGTGGGTATTAACTCAGACAGGTGTGCCATGGCATTCCGTTTCTTTAACTCCGGCCCTTCAATCAGACTGCCGATCCGCTGCTTTGACACAACCTCAAGGTCAAAACGCTGTAGCCAATAGGTAATTGTATCAATATCCTTTTTAATAGTCGTTTTCGGCACATAGTAACGGTCTGCCCAATACTGAAGTGTAATGGCCTTTGTGCTGGCCAACAGCTGAAAAGCCATCTCAAACAGCCGCTCCTCTGCCGTTTTCTGCTCATTTGAAAACAGGCTGCGCAACATCTCCTTACGTTCTGATTCATCTATTTCAATTGAAATTCCAATACCAGGCTTGCGCCGAAGACTGGCCCTTGATTCCTCCAAAAATTCCTCCAGCCGATCCAGATCATTCCGGACTGTTTTCTCAGAACAATCCAGGTCTTCAGCCAAATCCTTTATCTGCAGTGCCCCTTCCTCGTGTAGGAGCAATATTTTAAGTAGTTCCCTTTGTCTATTGTTCATTCTTGCACCTGCTAGTAAATTTGATATAGGTAAAGTTTATCTTTGTTTGAGAGTCTAATCAAATGAGGTGGGTACAGCATAAAGAGGAAAAAGCCTGCCCTTTTACAAAGAGCAGACTTCTGATTGGTGAATTCTTTGTTAGAACATAACCGTCTTCGATTGGTTTTGCTTTGCCGCTACTGTAAACTGATTGTCTTCAACACTTAATGGAGAAAGAGTATCTTCATTTAAGTTTACTTCTTTAACCTGATCTACAGTAAGGTTTATTCTAAATGAACCTTTCTTTTCAGTGTCAGTTGGATTAAAGAACCTTAATACAAATCCATCTTCTTTTTCTGCTTTTTTCAAAACACTAAGGACTGTCGTGGTGCTTGTTTCCTGAAGAAGACTAAAGCTCAAGGGTGTGTGAACATCCTCCTGATTCAGCTTCATCGCATTATGAGGAATCTTATTATATGTTTCAATAGGAGTAGTATATTCCTTTGCGGCTCTTCCCACGTTTGCTGATGCGGTTGACCCTTTATGCGTTATAATCGCAAAATCGAGTGTAAGCTTTCCTAGCATTTGTGAATCTGGTGTTGGCAGCTTAATTCCGGATGGACGACCTGGCCTTCTGAGCATTTCCTCTTTTCCAAGCACACCGATACTCCGGAACAAAGTAATGGCAATCGTATCATACTGATCCCCTATCACTTCATATTCACGTGTGCTATTCGTAAGCACACTTATCCCATGCTCATTATCTGACAACCCAATAAACGATAGCATTGGATAGATGGAATCCGGACGCTCATCCCAGCCTTCCTCCTTCCAGTAATCCATCGCAGTATCATATACATCCCGCTTAATAAACCCAAACTGGTTATCCGAGACAGAGAAGGAAGAAGCAATGCCGGTTGGAATCAAGGTGCGAAGACGATGGTCCTTCGCCTGATTATCAATTTCCGCCTCAACTTTAATGATTGGCTGATGATTTGGAATCGTGATCTTCCAGTGAATATTTATATACTTGTCTGATTTTTTGTTTTTGCGATTTTCCAAATCACCTGGGACATCCATTTTCAACTGAATATCCAGCTTTGCTTCGTATTTATTTTGACGCACTTTCACATCAGCCTCGGTGTCGTCGCTGTATAGTAAAGTTTCATCAGCCAGCGGGGAGAAGTCATATTCATCTCCATCGTCCCCGCCATTTTCCAATAAGAGAACGTTGTCGAATTCCTTTTGAAGCTTCTTATCATAAATTTTCAGCGTGCCATTCGGATTCACAGAAACCTCATAGTAGTCGGTATCTACTAATTCTTTTTCGGCAATAGTATGATTCATATCGTTTTCTTCATTAACCACAAAGTATGTCTTATATCCCATTGCAGGAATTGAATCTTTTAATTGAATCGTATATTGATAGAATGGATCATAGTTTCCATAATGAACAATCTGACGATCAATCAGACCAGGGTCCATGATTTCTTTATTGCATACTTCAAAATGAATTTCGTTTCCTTCTCCATCTTCCAGTTTAAAGGCATCCAGCTTCGTTATCACCTTCGTTGTAACCACTTCTGCCCGTTCATACGGAAGAAGGTTGAAAGCTGTCAGGCGATCTTCTTTACGTTCAGTGGCAATAGAATCTGTAATTTTCCGCTTATAAAATTCAATAAGCTGATCAGTTTTTTCTTCTGCCAGGAAGAAGCGGCTGACGATTTCACGATGGACTTTATCCGAGCAGCAGCAGCCAATGCTGTCATGGGCATGATTCTTCATGATTTCTTTCCAAATCAGTTCAATCAAGCCATGATGGTATTCAAATCCCAATGAATACGCTATGGATGCCAGCGGTTCAAGGATATTCGTGATCTTGTTTTCAATCCTTGTATTCGCAGCCTTAATATCCATCCGGGTTGAATAGATGCTTCGGTGAACACGCATGTACTTTCCATCTAGAAATTCGCCCTGAAGGGTTGGCAATGTTTGATTTTGTTCTAGTTGATCAAATACATTTTCGTATTTACTTAAGAAAAACTCGCGGTCTGGATATAAGCGCTGCAGCTTCTCAATAATCGTAAAGATATTCTTCTGAATAGGCATCTGATCATGGCCATTCGGAAGGATAATGTTATCCGTTGTCGCTCCGCGATCAAGAACAGAAAAGTATTTATTAATACGTTCTTGAAGCTTCTCTTCATCCTCAGGCAAGTATTTCCCAATCGCATAACCTAGCGGAAATAACTGTACTAATACCTTTGAGCCGTCATCGCTTTCCCAGTAAAATTCCGTTTTATCTGTGCCATGGCGCTCCGATGTTCCGCGCCAGAAGATAGAAAATTTAATATCAAATCCATTTAGGATTTGGGGCATTTGTGAAGATTGCCCGAATGAATCAGGAAGGTATCCGATTTTCATCGATGAACCGAATTCTTCACTATCTTTTAATCCATAAAGGAGATTACGAACAATGGATTCTCCCCCAACTACCATCTCATCTGTTTGGGTATACCATGGCCCGATAATCAACTTGCCAGCTTGAACTAACTTTCTGACACGTTCTTTATTTTCCGTTTTGACTGCAAAATAGTCTTCCAGAATAGAAGTCTGGCCATCCAAAACATAGTAGGGGTAATCTGGATTGGTCTCAAGCATTTCCATGATTTCTTCCATGTTATTAACTAAAAGGATCCGTGACTCTTCTGTTGAAAAATACCATTCTCTGTCCCAATGCATATGGGGTACAATATGAACTTTTTTCATGATGTCCTCCAAATAAGATGGTACCTAAAGCGTATTCTTTAGGTACCATTTTTTATTTTTATAGCTAAAAAGGCTTTAAATATTATGCAGCATTCTGTGTTTGTACAGTTATGCCATCTTTTCTTAATTTACTTTTTCTTGTTGCAATTAATAAAATCATGGATATCAGAGCTCCAAGCAATGCTGCTCCGAGCCAAATGCTGGCTGCGATAAAAATAGGCTGACCTTGAACAAGGGCGAGAGAGAATATACCGGCTCCAGGCACATTCAAGCCGATGTTAAAGTAAGCAACGATAGCTCCAGTTACTGCCGAACCTGCAATTAAAGAAGGGATTACGCGTAAAGGATCATTGATCATAAATGGAATCGCCCCTTCCGTTATGCCGGCCAGTCCAAGCAGCCATGTTTGCTTTCCTATTTCTTGTTCCTGTTTCGTAAAGTACTTTTTCCCAATAATAGTCGCGCCCGTCACAGAAAAAGCCGAAACCATCTTGACTGAAGCGAACGCGGCATACGGGACAATATTCCCGCTTGCCATCGCACCAATACAGAACGTATAGGCTGCTTTGTTCACTGGTCCACCCAGGTCAAACGAAACCATGGCACCAAGAATGGCTCCTAATAAAATGGCATTTGCACCAGATAAGCTGTCCAGCCAGTTAATTAAGCCCTGATTCAATAATGCCAGCGGCTCTCCGACAACAAATAGCATAATGGATCCAACCACAAGTGTTCCGACAACTGGATAAACCCAGAAACTGATGAACCCTGCAAATGTGCCTTTAGGCTGTACCTTTTTCTTTAAATACTTTAAGAAGAATCCAGCAAGGAAACCACCGAGCATCCCTCCGAGGAAACCACTGCCAATCAGGTTGGCGGCTACACCTGCTGCAAAACCAGGTCCCAGTGCCGGCTTATCGGCAATCGAGTATGCCATGTATGCGGCTAAGATCGGAATCATCAGCTGGCCAAGAAGCCCTCCGCCAAGCTGTCTAAGAAGCCATAGCCAGGAGCCTTCCTCTGCGTATACATCTTGCAGCCCAAAAGCCTGCGAGATTAGAACGGCTGCGGCCAATGTCATTCCGCCTGCAACAATAACCGGAATAATATAAGAAATACCTGTTAAAATCGAGTCTTTGATCTCAGACTTAAATGACTTTTCGCCACTTTCTTCACCAGCGGAATCACTTCCCTGATCCGGGATATATTCTTTTTTCGGATTCTTTTCCGCTTTATCCAACGCTTCCTGCAGAAGGCTCTTAGCATTTCTAAGCGGCGCTGCTACAGATGTTTTGACTTTAGGCAGGTGAGCAAAACGGTCTTCTTCCTTTACTGCCACATCATTGGCATAAATAATGGCATCTGCCTTTTTTAGAAGTTTCGCTGTATGCCGGTCTTCAATGCCATTTGCCCCCTGCTTCTCAACAAAAACATCAACACCCATTTCTTTTCCTGCCTTGATTAATGCTTCAGCAGCCATATAGGTATGGGCAATGCCTGCCGGACAAGCTGTGATTGCTAATACGGTTTTATCTAATTTCTTTTCAGCAGCACTACTATGAACATCCTCTGTTTTATCAAGCCGTTCAAACAATTCTGTATTAGTTTTTGCTTGCAGTAATCCGTTTTTATATGATTCATTTGATAGACGTGTAACAAACTCAGATAGCAAACTTAAATGGGTGGAACCAGCTTCCCTTTCTGGAATGGCCAGCAAAATGACCAGCTGAACCTTGTTGTTCGGATCAATGCTTTCCCAGTCTGTTAACGGGGTCTTGAGAACTGCAATGGCAAAAGCCGCCTCCTTAACAGATGCAGACTTCCCATGCGGAATAGCAAGTCCGCCTTCAAAGCCTGTCGGCGAAAGCTTCTCTCTATCTAATACAGCTTGAAGAAATTCTTCTTTATTCGCTAATTTTCCCGCGTCACCCAGCTGTTTGACTAAGTACCTAATAGCTTCCTGCTTTGATTGGAATGAGTCTCCGGTACTGATTAAGCTTGGTGAGGTAAGTGCTTGAAGCAGCATAAGGATTACCTCCTAAAATCGGTATTTGAAAGCACTTTCATTTATGGTTCCAATCTTATCAAAAAAAAAATAAGAAGATGAATTCTTCTTATTTTTACACGGACACTATTCTATAAAGCGTTTTCATGTGTATTTATACACATCTTTTAGAAATGGTCCCAATAAAGTTGAGAAATCGCCTGCAGAACCACCATAAGAGGTGTTTTATCGGTAATATTGTACCCGTTCATTACTTTTTTGGGAGAGTAGCAGTATAAATTGAAGGAAGCTAATTTCTCCAAGGAATTACGGCTAAAATGAGTCAGTGACACGATTGTAATTCCTCTCGGTTTTGCTTGCTCAGCCATTTCAAGAACCTGCTCGGTTTCACCAGATAAACTGATTAAAAAGAGCACATCCTGTTTATTCATTTCTTCGATTCTGTGAAGCACTTCATGTCGATGAATAGAAAATTCAGCACCTTTTCCAGCCACGCGCAAATTCCGGACCATCATCTCACAAAAATCAGCTGAATCCCCCACCCCAAAGAAAAGAACATGTTTGGCATCATGTATTAATTTGCTGATTTTTTCTATTTGCTCCATATCCAAAAGTTCAAATGTCTTTTGGATTAGATAGTAGGAACCTTCTTCATTCACAACATTAGAAGTATTAATTTCATCTTTAATACTATTCTTAAGATGTGAGAAACCGTCATACCCCAGCTTTTTTGAAAGCCTGGTGATGGTGTTGGGAACAGTGAAAAATGCGGCAGCCAAACTTTGGATTGATTTGTTAACAAACTCAGGCTTATTTTGGAGGATATATTCAATAATCTGGTCATCCGTATCATTTAGCTTATATTCATATTTATGTACACGTTCTTCAAAGCACATCCATTCTCACCTCGCTCAATCTAGAACTGTATTTATTATATCAAATGAATGAGGCATACTTACTTATATGTAAAGTCTTGTTTTTTCTTTGAGACATCGGTCACTTCAATTTTGGTAATCAGGCTGTCGCGGAATCAATATTAAAAAAACCGCACACCAGCCATGGTGTGCAGTTCAAATTGCCATTCTGATTACCTATCTATTTATGATAACTAGCTTTTTTATGTTCTCTGCTCCTCTAAGATCCACTAAATCGCTTTTCTCAATAATAACTTCTTTCACTTCTGCACCGGTAAAGTCAACGATGATTGGTTCTTTCTTAGGTGTTACACGGACACTCACATTCTTAAGGCCCTCCCCCTGCAGGACAGCAGAATTTTTGAGCCAGATGCCATTTTTAATCTCTGCTGTTTTTTCCACATTAATAAAAGAAATCTTATTCACTACTAATTTCTTCTTTTTACCATCAGTAAGATTATATTCCTTTTCAAATTCCAGCTCTGTTACAGGAGGCAGGCTGTCCACATCTAC
Organism: Cytobacillus sp. GQ23; assembly: GCF_059758675.1. Lineage (NCBI taxonomy): Bacteria > Bacillati > Bacillota > Bacilli > Caryophanales > Bacillaceae > Cytobacillus > Cytobacillus sp. GQ23. The sequence goes on along the minus strand of NZ_JCAXER010000012.1, from coordinate 6,411 downwards.
AATGCGCCCTTCCACTGCGGGTGTGATAGTACCCAGGCCGGATAGGTGGTCGGCAAAATTTTCCCAGTCAGACAGTCCAAGATCTGTTACCCTGCCCTCCTGGTATGCTTTTGCGAAGACTGTATATCCATCTCCGCCTTTGGCTGTGAATGCATTCGTAGCGATTGTGTAGGATTGATTGTCCTGGATTTCAGTGTAAGTGCCCTGTTCATTTTTATATTCAATTGAAACAACACGCTCGCCAGCAGGCTTGGCAGAATCAAATTTTACTTTTGCACCTGACACGTGCAGGAATCCGCCGTTTTCTGCCGGATATTGTCCTACGCTGATTTCAAATGCCTCTTTTAATTCTGTTCCTGTTAGCTCCATTGTGGCTAATGTATTGCCGAATGGCAGAACAGTGATTACTTCGCCAACTGCGATCGGCCCTGCATCAATACCTGCACGAATGCCGCCTCCATTTTGGAGAGCCATGACGACGTTGCTGTTATACTGCTGGGCTTTTGCCAGCATGCCGTCTGTAATCAGATTGCCCAATGGTGTTTCATTTTTTCGTACACTTGGTCCTGTGTTGTCTCCGCTTGTACGCGGATTCTCAAGGGCAGCCAGGGTTTCTGCTCCGATTTCCGTGTTTTTTAATTCTTCTATTTGTGAAGAATATTTTTCAAGAAGCACTGCTGCCTCCGGGTCCTCTGCTTTATCCGCTATTTTAATAAGCTGGCCTGCATGCCCAACTACCTTTCCTGCTTCGTCAAATTGTACATCCAATGTCCCGAGGTAATTATTGTACTGACCTGCTTGAACAATGACAGTAGGATCCTTTGCTGCACCCGTTTCGTCCGCTGCCACAACCACCGGCTCATCTAATTGCGTATGGCTGTGTCCTCCCACGATCACATCAATCCCATCTACCTGAGCAGCCAAAGTTAAATCATTATCCACATTTGGGTTATCATCATAGCCAATATGAGTTACAGCCACTATTTTATTGATTCCCATGCCCTCGAAAGCTGCTACAGCTTTTTCTGCTTCTTCAAGATAATTTTCGAAGGTAACATTGCCTGGACTGGATATGCTTGCTGTTTCAGCTGTCGTTAATCCAAAGAATCCTACTTTTTCGCCATTCACTTCTTTAATGATGCCATTATATATTTTTCCATCATCAGGTTCACTCGATATAAGATCACTGAATAACCCCTGCAGGTTGGCATCTTCAGAGAAGTTCACATTTGAACTGACCAATGGGAATTGTGCACCTTTTATGAAGTCAGCCAGTGCTTTGTGTCCTTCTGCACTCGAACCTAAGTCAAACTCATGATTACCAAAAGTCATAATGTCATAGCCCATAAGATTCATAAATTCAAGATCAGCCTGCCCAAGGAATTTATTAAAATATAAAGTCCCGGAAAAAACATCTCCTGCATCAACCAGCAAGGCTTCCGGCTTTGCTTCTCTTACTTCCTTTACCGCCGTCACTTTTTTTGCGGCACTATCCATATTTGCGTGTGAGTCATTGGTATGCATTAGCGAAAGCGTGAAATTTGAAGCTGAAGTCTCATCTGCTGAAACTAAACCTGCAGGAACGGCTGCAGATATTGTTAATGCTGCTGATAAGGCTACTGTAGATAATACTTTGATAGGTAATTTCATAATAATATGCTCCTTTCAATTTTCGGATTGAAAGCCGGAGCTGCTGCACTCCGGCTCCACTGTTACGCCGCTTTCTCATCCTCATAAGGAGACTCCATTATCTCCCCGTCCGAATCTTTGAAAATGATATGAGATGGATCCGCTTTTTTCCCAAGTGTCCATTTCTGCACATTTTCAGCACCGCGGATTTCCACGACTTTGTCACTTTCGATCATAACTTCTTTGATTTCAGATCCTGTCAGATCCACAACTGCCCCTTTGTTGGCGGAGCTGATGACGACTTTTGTATGTTTAAGGCCTTCTCCTTTAACTGCAGCTGATTTTTTCAGCCATAGGCCTTCTGAGAGGCGGGAGCTTCCATCCATAATAACTAATGCATTATGTGGCCCTGCCACGAATTTCTTTGCATGATAGTTTACCAGATTGAAAATATGATCATATTTAGGCTCTTCCGGCTTGGCTGCAGGCTTTAGGCTTGTCTGAATCAGGACAGGGTCATGGTCACTCGCCCGGCCGTGCTCTTCCATGAAGCCAGAGTTAATATGAAGAATATCCACTTCTGTTTTCTTGGCCAGGTTGTTGGATACTAAAATATGATCCAGCACCTGTGCATTTCCCTGATAGTTGTAAGTATAGCGCTCTTCTGCAGGAACTTTTTCAATCAAATTCGTCAGTTCCGCGCCCTTTAGAGCCTGTAAAGGTTTGGAGAACTCAAAATCGTTAAAGTCGCCAAGCAGGACGATATTAGCATCAGGGTCTTCAGCTTTAACACCCTTTACAAAGCCGTTCACCACGTTAGCTATTTTCATGCGCTGGATTTCACTGCTTAAGACAGGCGGCTGCACCTTACCGAATAACGGAAGATCTCCGCCTTTTGAGTTAAAGTGATTAGCTACTACAATGACGCTTTCGCCTTGGAATTCGAACTGCGCCGCTAATGCTTTACGGCTATTTTCAAAAGCTTCATTAGTTGGATCAATGCGTCCTGGGTTTAGTGTCAGTTTGCCGTTTTCAAAATCAACTGCATCAGTTGCTGACCCTTTTTCACCCGGGGCTAAGGTTACCCGTTCTGCGTTATAAAGGAAGCCGACACGGATGTTTCCTCCAGGCTGACCGCCATCCTGTTTATCTATCGGAGCGATGTCTGTGTATGTGTAGGCTGGACCGCCAAGCTCTTTAATTATTGCAATTAATAACGCAGCACTTTGGTCCGCTTCTGTTGTGCCGCTATCTGTTGGTCCATCATTATCCTGTACTTCTGTCAGGCCGATAATATCCGGCTGCTTCATGTTGTCAACAATTGCTTCTGCTAATCTCGTAACCTTTTCCGCATCCGTTTTGGTTGAGAAGTTCTCCACATTATAAGACGCGATGGTTAATTGGTCTTCTTCCTTATCAAGGCTTGTTTCTTCCCTTACTGCTGAACCTTCAACAAATTCCGGCAATGAGTCTGCATCACTTAGTACTTTATAGTTGCTAAAGCCGTAGCTGACGACCCCCTGGATGCTGCCTTTGAAGCTGTCGCCCATTTTGGCAACAAAATTATCATCATTAATATCCAAAGTAATTCTTTCCGGGTTAAAATCGGATTCTGAAATGCGAAGTCCGCCAGCTGATGTGTTTGTAGCCACATCTCCAGGGACGACTGAAAGTTCACCATAATTTTGCGGGGCAACTACTTTTGCGTTGTCCACCTGTACAAGCATTCCTTCCAGGCTTTCAAAAAAATCAATTCCATCCTCTTCCGGATCAAATGCACCAAACTCATCGTTATCGATCACTTCAGTTGGCAGGTTCTCTTTACTCAGAATGACAGGAGCCGGAAGCTCCTGGCCTGACGCTATTTTATGGATGGCTGAAGCATTAATTTCGGTTACAGGCAAATCTGTCTCAAGCTTTTCAGCATAGCCGTCAAGCACCCACTCTTTCACCTGTCCTGAAACGGATACCACATCTCCTGCTGATACACCGTGTCCTTTTTTATAAACCAAAATTCCTTCTGATGTTTTTTTATCCTCATCAGGCTGCTGATCCTGCATGTAGAAATTGCTGCTGTCCACTACCTTAGTGACAATTCCTTCAACATCTGAAACCTGCTGGTTCGCATATGGAGAATAGTGGCCTGCACCCTGAATATCATGAATGCGCAAATCTTCGAGCCCAATCATGTACTGAAATACGGATACCTTACTGTCTGTTAAACCGTCTTTAACAGCTATCGCCTTGATTGTTGTCTCTTCATTAATGAGGATGGGATCAGAATATACTGTGCTTTCAGCAGTTGGTTCTGTTCCATCAACTGTATAATGGATTACAGCCCCATCAGTGGAAGACGATAGTTCTACTGCTGTTCCAGCTTTTACAGGACCACCCTCAGGGGAAGCTGTTACCGCTGAAACCTGTGGAGTTCCCGTATCTTCTACAAACGTATAAGCTGTTGGGCTTTTTAAACCTGGAGCTGTAAAGTATGCTTCAAGTGAGCCTGTAATTTGTACTTTTTTCCCCAGATTCTCAGGGTTGTCCTTTAAATTCAGCTCTGTTCTAATAGAATTATTCGGCAATTGAACCGGCAGTATTTTGCTTGGGTCTGTTTCACTTGGAGAATCGGCAATGGCCAAATTTGTATTAACTGTAAATGGTCCCGTATGGGTATATTTCGGCCCATTTGCAGTCGTTCCAACAATATACCCTTCTACTGTTGCTGTTCCGCTATTATCCGCAATCGCTTCTGCCACTGACTTCACGTCTTCTGCACTAGCTTTGGCAAAGGGGCTAAATAGACTAAGAATTAAAGCAAAAACACTAATAAAGCTGATTAACTTTATTCGCTGCTTTTTAATCATGAGATCCTCTCCTATTTCCTTATTTTAAAGCGTTTTCACGTACTACCACTCTAGTAAATCACTCTTCTATTTGGCATACAATCTGATATTTGTAAAAATTGAGTAAATAAGTAAAAATGAGAAAATATTCATATTTTTTAATAAGGAATAAGACCTCTATAAGAGGCGCTTGCTAGACTTTTAGGACCAGAAGATATTTTTCTGATTAATTTCAATAAATAGACTTTTATAGGGATAATTGTAAATATTGGATAATAATAGTGCTGATTTACTAATGAACGAAGTTAATTGAGGGCCCATTCCGGATAGGGTTTGCATCAATCACAATTAAGCAAGCAATATTCCAACAAAAAAGAACCTCCATTGTGGAGATTCTCTTACTAGATTATTTATATACTTTAATCGTTACTGTTTTGCTGCCCCATTGAAGAGCACGCGTTTTATTCGGGATGAACACATCAATTTTATTTCCTCTTACGGCAGATCCTTTGTCACCTGCGATTGCTTCCCCATATCCTGGCACGTAAACTTTAGAACCTAATGGGATGACCTTTGGATCGACTGAAATAACCTTGGCGTTCGGGTTCTTTTTTAAATTGATTCCTGTATAAGTAATGCCGCTGCAGCCTTTGCAGCTGGCAGTATAGGCAGTTGCCTTAACTTTAATTTCTTTATATGCTTTCGTTGAAGCAGGCTTTACAGCCTTCTTTTTAGGTGCTGCAGTTTTTGCTGAAGCTCCAGTAATTTTTAGTTTTTGGTTAATCTTAATTGTATCTGAAGTTAATTTATTCCATGACTTAATCTGCTGTACTGAAACATTATGTTTTTTAGAGATTGCCCAAAGCGTATCCCCTTTTTTTACTGTATACGTATTTCCAGCGGCTGAAGTGACATTGGAAAATCCAAACGATAGAAAAACAGCTGTTACTAAATAGATTACTAATTTCTTCATGATATCTCCTTTATGTCCCTTGATAGGAACATATTAACACCGAAATATAACAAGTAGATTTCAGTAAAACTCTTTTTTTATTACAAATTAAAAGTAATTTAATAGTTTTGTAATATAAATTACCACATTTTCATTCGCTTTTCCGCCACAGAACCACATAAGGCACCTTTTCCCGCATGTGCAAGGTAAGGTGCCTTATATTAATAGGCAAAATTATGACTGCCGATTTGTTTAATAACCGTTCTCGTAAATATCCACTGGTCAGTAGCTGTATAAGGATTGTAATAATAAACGGCCCCGCCGGTAGGATCCCATCCATCAAAGGCATCTCTTACCGCCTGATATGCAGCAGCATCTGGCTGCAGCCAGTACTGTCCGTCATTCACAGCTGTAATGGCATTCTTTTGGAAAATGACATTTGAAAGAGTATCCGGGAATTCACTGGATTCCATACGATTGAGAATGACAGCGGCAACTGCCACCTGGCCTTCATAGCTTTCCCCGCGCGCCTCCCCATAAACAACATGAGCCAGCATGTCCACATTCCTAAGCATTTCTGCCGTGTTCACTCCAACAATGCCATCAGCTGCTAAACCGAAATCATACTGAAAGTTTCTAACTGCATTCTCTGTTACTGTTCCATAATATCCTGTATGGTCTGTATTAAAATAGCCAAGCTTTTGTAATGCTGATTGAATGTATGTAACCTCCGGACCTGCTGAGCCATTCTTTAATACAGCAGCATCTGCTTTCGGCTGGCTGAAGCTCAGCACAAATACCATTGCTGCGACGGCCGTAATCCATTTTATGTAATTCATTTAAACACTCCTCATTATGTAGTATGTCGAGCCGTGCTTCCCTCCTTTGCTCACCCTTTGTATTTTCCCTATGAATTACTTAGGAAACTCGTTCAAATGGTTTAATTTTCCGGATAGGACAAAGGAACAGGCGGATAATAGGAAAAGG